>QHOW01000047.1 GCA_003219435.1 Verrucomicrobiota bacterium
TCCCAGGAATGAACCAGTCTTGAATTCACTCCGAGGGCTTGCCGAAGCGATCGAACCCGGCGGTTATTTAATTTACACGAATCAACCCTGGCATCCGCAGGTCGAGTTCATTGCGCGCGTGTTACGTAATCGGGAAGGGGAACCCTGGATCATGCGCCGCCGGACGACGGCCGAAATCAACGAATTGGTGTGCGTGGCCGGTTTCCGGAAGATGGCGATGGAAGTAGATCAGTGGGGCATGTTCACCGTCTCAATCGCGCGACGCGCCGAGCCTTAACCATCGCGTGCACGTCTCTCGCCTTAAAGCGTTCGCGGTTTCTGCGGGATTGTCGGTCCTGTTTCTAGTCGTTTACAGCGGTTGCAATTGGATCACCGGGCAACGCGGTCAAGTCGCCTCGTTTTATTTTCAATGGGAGCGCGCCATCCCATTCGTTCCTTTCATGATTCTCCCCTACATGTCGATCGACCTCTTCTTCATCGCGGCGCCGTTCCTTTGTCGAACAGACGAGGAACTGCGGATCTTTTCGCGGCGGCTCGTAGCGGCAATCCTCATTGCCGGCCTTTGCTTTTTGCTTTTTCCGCTGCGCTTTGCTTTCCCGCGCCCTCATGCCAGCAGATGGCTTGGCGCGATCTTTGATTGGTTTCGCGGAATGGATTCGCCCTTTAATCTTCTCCCGTCGTTGCACGCCGCGCTGCTGTTGCTACTCGTCGATTTCTACGCAAGAAATCTTCGCGGCGTTTTCTTTGTCGCGGCGATGCTTTGGTTCTTTCTCATCGGTCTCTCGCCGTTGCTTACTTATCAGCACCACGTCATCGACATCGTCGGTGGTTTTGTTCTGGCCGGATATTGCTTCTACGTCTTTCGCGAGCCTTCGCTCGCGTTGCCAGTTATGGTGAATCGTCGCATCGGTTCGTACTACGCAGCGGGAGCGGCGGTCCTCTTGCTCATTGGCGCAATCTTCTGGCCATGGGGTGTCTTGCTTCTTTGGCCGACGATCGCGCTCGGCATCGTGGCGATCGCGTACTTCGGAGCGGGTCCGGTCGTCTTTCACAAGACGAAAGGAAGGTTGCCGTGGAGCACGCGGTTTGTGCTGGGGCCTTGTTTGCTCGGTCAATATTTCTCGCTGCTTTATTACCGCACCCAGTGTCGATCTTGGGATGAGGTCACGCCGCGAATCTGGATCGGCGGCAAACTAGGGTCCCGCTCCGCGAACAAAGCTTTGTGCTCCGGGGTCGCCTCTGTGCTCGATTTAAGTGCTGAGTTTTCCGAAGCGAAACCGTTCCGCAAGATCAATTATCGAAACACCCCAGTCCTCGATTTAACTGCTCCTACCCAGGCGCAGCTGGCGGAGATGGGAGAATTCATCGGCAATTACTCCAGAAACGGTGCGGTGTATGTTCACTGCAAGATCGGTTACTCGCGAAGTGCGGCCGCGGTCGCCGCTTATTTAATAATGAGTGGGAAAGCGAACACCGCGGAAGAAGCATTCGCGATCATTCGCCGGGTTCGACCGTCCGTTGTTATTCGACCTGAGGTAATCTCCGCCGTGTCTGAATTCGCCGCTCGACCTCGTTCCTCGCCCGGTGGTACGGACTCTTTTCTCCTCGCCTTGGATCATGGCGCGCATCCATAATCGTGAGAATCTCATGAACTATAACGAACTGATTCAGCTTTACTTCGAGCGCTCGAACGCGATGCAGCAATACTGGAACCTCTACGTCATCATCGTTGGCGGTGTGCTCGCGTTTTCTTCTCTGCGCAAACAGCCGGCCGCAATTACCACCGCGCTGGTCTGCATTTTATTCGCCCTGTTCGCCTATAAGAATCTCGATGCGATGAAAGACACGACCGCGCAACGCTTCGCCACGATTGAAGCGATCAAACAATTCGATTCTGGCCGTGCCACCGCCACAGTCTCGAAGCAAGTACGCGATCTGATCGAACCGACACTTACGCCCGCCACGTTTGGAAGCGTCAAGGCTACCCACATCATCAGCGACCTCCTGACCATAGCCGCACTTTGCGCAATGGAGCTTCGAAGAAGAAGGCTCAAAGCGACCCCGAGCGCGCCCTGAAGCGCCCGACCCGAGACCGCACCGGTGATGACGCATGCCGTCTGCAGGTCTTTTATGCGCGGCCAGCGCGACTGCCACTATAGATCCGCTGAATCGTGAAGTTTTTTCTTTCGTAAATCCTGAGACGCTGTTCTTTGTTCGCCGATGGCTGCGGCGGAGGATCGACGAGTAAGCACGCGCGCGACAGGAGTCGTCGGTGCAGCGATTCTTTGCAGCCGCGTACTCGGTTTGATTCGCGAGATGGTGTTTGCGGGTCTCTTTGGCGCGGGAAGAAATCTTGATGCGTTCCTGATGGCATTTCGGCTGCCGAATTTGCTGCGCGATTTGTTCGCTGAAGGCGCGCTTTCAACGGCATTTATCACCACGTTTTCGAAGAACATCGCGGTGGAGGGCGACGAATCGGCGTGGCGCCTGGCGAACAAAGTCGCGACGCTCACGGCTGTCTTCATGAGCGCAGTGACGGTGCTTGGCATCGTGTTCGCGCCACAGCTTATCGATCTTTTGACGTGGGGAAGTTGGTCGCCGGACAAAACCGCGCTGACAATTTTGCTCACGCGAATCATGTGGCCGTTCATGTTGCTCGTGTCGCTTGCGGCGCTGGTGATGGGAATACTCAACGCCAAGCACGTTTTCGGCCCGCCGGCCATGGCGTCGAGTTATTTTAATCTCGGCTCGATTATTGGCAGTGTGGCAATCGGCTGGTGGATCGATCCGCATTTCGGCGCGCGTTCGCTGGTGGGACTCGCCATCGGGACCCTTATCGGTGGCGCGTGGCAATTGACGGGGCAATTCCCTTCCCTTTGGCGCGTTGGCTACAAGTACCGGGCTGATTTTCAATGGCGCGACGAAGGCGTGCGCACGGTGCTCATGCTGATGGGACCTGCAGTGATTGCCGCCAGCGCAGTGCAGGTGAATGTGCTCATCAACAGCGGATTTGCGGCGAGTCTCGGCAACGGCCCGGTGAGTTGGTTAAACATTGCATTTCGCCTGATGCAGCTGCCGCTTGGAATTTTCGGTGTCGCAATCGGCACGGTGACGCTTCCTTTGGTGTCGAAAAGTGCGGCAGTTGGAAACATAGATGAATTCCGCTCGATCCTCGCTCGCGGAATACGGCTCGCATTTTTGCTCACGATTCCGTCGGCGATCGGGCTGGCGATGCTTGCATCGCCGATCATCAGCGTGATCTATCAGCATGGGCGATTCACTGCCGAAATGACACGCGAGACTGCCGGCGCATTACAGTTTTACGCCGTCGGCCTTGTTTCGTACGCAGTACTAAAGGTGCTAACGCCGGCGTTTTATGCGATCGGCCGACGCAACACCCCAATGATCGTGAGTTTTCTAGCGATCGGCGCAAATCTTTTTCTCAACTGGCTTTTTACATTCCGGCTCGGGTGGGGACATCGCGGCCTCGCGTTTTCGACAAGCCTCGTTGCGACGATCAACTTTCTCTTGCTTTATGCGCTAATGCGGCGCCACATCCGAAGACTGGAAACTCGGCAGATGCTAATTGGCCTTGGGAAAATTTGTCTGGCTGGCGCGTTGTTGATGCTGGTTTGCTGGGCCGCGAATCACTGGTGGCTAGATGCCTGGGCGCACCTGCGCTTTTTCCCGAGGCTATGCGCGCTGCTCCTTGCGATTGGATTTGGGGCGACGGCGTTCTTTGGTGGTACTTTTTTCCTGCGCGTGAGCGAAGTGCAGGACATCGCCGACTTGCTGCGACGCAAATTTAACCGCGGGTCATAGGGGCGTTCGCCGCGGCGAACCCCTATTCGAGCGCTTGATCGAGATCTTCGATCAAGTCGTCCGCGTTCTCGAGACCAATCGACAACCGCAACAAGTTTTCCGGCGAAGTTGTCCCTGGCCCTTCAATCGACGCCCGATGTTCGATCAAGCTTTCCACTCCGCCCAAACTCGTTGCGCGAGTGAAGATTTTCGTTTTCGCCGCAACAGACATTGCCGCCTCGCCCCCACCGTTGACTTGGAAAGAGAGCATTCCACCGAACAACCCGTCCTGAGCGCCAGTCGAACGGATCGACATCTGGCGCTGGGCGATTTCATATCCGGGATGGGAACGAAGCCCCGGATAATGCACGCGCTCAACCTTTCGATGTTTGGCAAGAAATTCCGCGACCTTAATCCCGTTTTCGGAGTGCGCCCTCATTCGCCACGGTAACGTGCGCATTCCGCGCAGAATCAGCCAGCAATCGAAAGGCGAGGGGACCGCGCCGCCGGAATATTGGATGGCGCGAACGCGCTGGAAAAATTCGCTGTCCTTCTTCGCGACAACAATTCCGCCGGCTACATCGCAATGCCCGCCGAAATATTTCGTGGTCGAATGCAGAATCAGATCGGAGCCCAGCTCGAAGGGACGCTGTAAAACTGGCGCCCAGGTATTGTCGCAAACGCAGAGCGCGCCGGCGCCGTGGACGATTTCGGCGACCGCCGCGAGATCGACAATTTTCAATAGCGGATTGGAGGGTGTCTCAGCCCAAGCCAGCTTTGTTTGCGGTCGCAGAGCTTTTTTCACTTCTTCGAGATTGCTCATATCGATAAAGTCGGCTTCCAATCCCCAGCGCAGGAAAATTTCGCGAAGCAGGCGAGAAGTGCCGTAGTAAGCATCAACATGCGCGAGGACATGATCTCCTGGCGCGAGCGCTTGAAACAGAGCCATCACGGCAGCCGTCCCGCTGCCAAAAGCCGCTGCGGCTTCGCCGCCTTCGAGCAGGCTGACGCCGCGCTCCAGCGCCTCACGGTTCGGATTGTTGTTGCGCGTATACATGAATCCGCGCGAGTAGGTGCCTTCGACGTCGCGCTCGAAAGTGGTGGAGAGATAAATGGGCGCCGAAACTGCCCCCGTTGCAGGATCAATCGTGTGCCCGGCGTGGACGGCTAGAGTTTCAATTTTCATCTGTGGCAGGGAGGTTATCGAACTTCATCCGCAATTGTCGATCTTTGGAGTGCGCGGACATGTCTGCGCTTTGAAAGCGGCGACATGTCGCCGCACTCCAAAGCTCAGAAATCGTCCGGCACATTAACTTGGTCGGTCTTGAAGCTCTTGACCGTTCTTACGAAAGCAGCCGGAGCATTCTGAATGAACCATGAAGCCGAACACCATTGGTAGGTCTCCGCTAACGGAACCAAACCGTATTTGACCGGATTCTGGTGCACATAATTCAGGCGTGCTAAGTACGAACGTTCAAATGTGATGTGGCTGTCCCAAAATTGAAACCAGAGTTTTCTCCCCGGCGTGTTGTCCCAAAGATTCAGTTGCTCGGCCGTCTTCATATGAAGTTTGCCGAGAAATTTTCGCAGATTAGCAGGGCGGGACGACGCGGCAATGAAGTGATAGTGGTTGGGCAATGTCGCCCAAGCGCGCAAATTCCATTCGAACTCCCTTGCGTAATTAAACAGAGAACTCAGAAAGAAATCCAGTCGCATCGGCGAATGCAAATCAGGGAGCTTCTGATACGTCCGCGCGGTGATCATGTAGAGACCAGGCTCAAACAGCCAGTGGCCCGGTCCATGCGACCAATCCATCTGTGAGTGATTGCCAAAGCGCGGTTCAATAGCAAGATGCATTTTGGAGTGCGCGGACATGTCCGCGCTTTTAAAGCGGCGACATGTCGCCGCACTCCAAAGGTTTCGATTTGACGTCGCCCCTCGCACAGCGCAAGTAGCAAGCTTCAATTTTCGCGCAATATTCGAAGGCGCGCATCCATGACTATCTACGACGATGAAGTGTTCAAAATGGCGTGCGACCAATTCCAGGTCATCGCCGATTACCTGAATATCGACCAGAACGATCGTGAATGGGCGACATATCCCAAGCGCGCCGTAGCGGTCACCCTGCCGGTGCACATGGATGACGGCAGCACAAGAGCCTTCCAGGGGTATCGCGTTCAGCATCATATTGCGCTCGGTCCTACAAAGGGCGGCACCCGTTTCGCACCTTCATTGTCGATGGGTGAAACCGCAGCGCTCGCGATGTGGATGAGCTGGAAATGTGCACTGGCCAATCTGCCCTACGGCGGCGCGAAAGGCGGAGTTGCGGTGGACCCATCCAAACTCTCACACACTGAGCTCGAAGCGGTATCCCGCCGTTATATGCAAGAGATGATTCCATTTGTCGGTCCGCACACCGATATCATGGGTCCTGACATGGGCACTAACGAACAGATCATGGCGTGGTTCATGGACACTTACTCCGTTTACATGGGCTATGCGGTGAATGAAATCGTTACCGGAAAACCGGTCGCCATTGGCGGCACCGAAGGGCGGCGAGAAGCCACCGGACGTGGAGTTGTGTACTTGATCGAGCGCGCAATGAGCATGTTGAAACTGAATCCCGAGAAGTGCACGGCGATTGTGCAGGGGTTCGGCAATGTCGGTTCGGTCGCAGCCCTATCACTCGCTTACAAGAGCGGGGTCAAGATTGTGGGGATCAGCGACGCCTACACTGCGATTTACAATCCGAAAGGAATCGACGTAAAAGCTGCCGCGCAACATGTCCTGAAAAAGCGACACTTAAAAGCGTTCGATCAAGCGAACCATGTCGATCCGAACGAGCTGCTCACCATGAAATGTGATGTGCTGATTCCGGCTGCGGTCGATCGCGTGATTACCGAAAAAAATGCCGCGAAGTTGCAATGTCGCATTTTGGCAGAAGGCGCCAATGGCCCGACGACTCCGGCAGCAGATCTCATTCTCGAGCAGCGATGGGATGAAGTATTCGTCATACCCGATATTCTATGCAACGCCGGTGGTGTAATCGTTTCTTACTTCGAGTGGGTGCAGGGTCTTCAGTCGTTTCTTTGGACTGAAAGCGAAGTGACCGACAAACTTTTCCGCATCCTTGAGCACTCGTTTGCGCAAGTAATCAGACGAGCAAAGGAACACAAAGTTTCGCATCGCACCGCAGCCATGGCCATCGGGGTCGAGCGCGTTATTAAAGCCAAACAGATGCGCGGCTTGTTTCCATGAGTCTATTGGAGTGCGGCGATCCGGCAGCTGCCGGACCGCTTTCGGAGCGCGGACATAAACATTCCACCCGGCAGCGAATTGTGCGGCCCTCTTTCAGCATGACTCTGCAGTTGCCTCTTGCGATTAACTTGCATGTCGTAAAGGAGAGATAATCAAATTATGCCAGCTGTTTCGCTTCAGGCTTTGCTCACGCGCTCGATCGATTATGCGGGAATGTTCCCGCCCTGTAGCCTCGCACTTGAGCCGGCTCTACGAAATCATGCGCAATATGTCCGATCCGATGATGCGTGGATGCTGAACACGTTTGTTCTTCCCGTCATACAATTCGACTCGGCTAAAGAATTGCTTCCGCAGTTCGATCCGTTACATCCGCTGCACGTCTCCGCCCTCGGACCAAAGACCGAGAATATAGAGGCTTTTCTTGACGCTCTCGAAGAAATCGAGGCGGACATCCGCTCCCTTGCCAAGCACAATGTCGATCTTGTTTCGATTAATCAGTTGGAAATGTGGCTTCCACAGGACGTCGATCTTCCCGTCCTGAACGAAGCCCGTTCGATTATCGGCGATCTGCCGGCGTTTTGGGAGGCACCCGCCGAGAGAGAGCAGGAAACAATTACGTTGTTGGCCGAGCTCAATTCCGAAATGGACGAGCCGACATTTGGTTTCAAACTGCGCACCGGCGGCGTAACGCCAGACGCATTTCCAACTTCAGCCCAGATCGCCCGGGCGCTGGTCGTGCCGGCGACGCATCAAGTCCCGATCAAATTTACGGCCGGTCTGCATCATCCGATCCGGCAATACCGGGAAGAAGTGCGGACCAGAATGCATGGGTTTCTCAATGTGCTGGGAGCGGCCATTCTGGCAGCTGAGCATAAGTGGGACGAAAAACAGACTGCTGCCATGCTGGAGGACGAAACCCCAAAATCATTCTCATTCGATGATGAATTTTTTGCCTGGCGCGAATGGAAGATCGACGTCAAACGGCTGAACAATCGGCGAAAATTTGTGACCTCGTTCGGCAGTTGTAGCTTCGATGAGCCACGGGAAGATTTACGCGCTCTCGGACTTCTTTAGGGCTCCATATCTCCGGGCGCCATGCTTCTTTAGCAACTCGCCAGCGAGAGCGTCTCGTTCGTCGAAATCAGCTGGGACTTCGACCGCGCCGCGTAATGCATCAGTGATTGGCGTCTTGCCGGCCCGACTATCTTGCCAATTGCGGGCCATCACGCGCAATTGACGCGCCACAACTTCCGGCAACGTCGTCTGACGCGCCTTTGCCTCCTCTTCCGCCGATTGAAGGACCTCAGGATCGACGTGAATCGTCAAAGTTCCGCTCATGCGTGAAGCTTACTGTCCTTTAGCGCAAAACAACAAGCGTATGTCGCTACCCTGATCGATAGCGGCTGCAATGGAATTCGCGAATGGCGTTTCGATGAAAGCGCTGCGAAAATTTGTGACCTCGTTCGGCAGTTGTAGCTTCGATGAGCTACGCGAAGATTTACGCGCCTTGAATTTTTTGTAGCGGCGGTCTATGACCATCGGACAAATTAATGCGGCGCTCATAGAGACGCCGCTAGAGTTAAAATGCCGCTCCAATCATTCATCGAGGTCTCGCCTGATTCGCATTTCCCGATCCAGAATCTTCCCTTCGGCGTTTTCCAACCGAAAGAGGCGAAGCCAAGAGTGGGAGTCGCGATCGGCGATCTGATTGTCGATCTTTCCGTTCTCGAAGAACTCGGCCATTTCCGCTCTTCGGAATTTCGGGAACCTGTCCTGAGCGGCAGTCGAATGGATCGGAACGAATTTTCGGAAGATTCGCTTAATGCGTTCCTTGCTCTGGGCCGGCCGGCGTGGCGCAAGGCGCGCGAAATAGTTCAACATCTTCTCTCAGCCGAAACGCCAACTTTGCGTGATGACACAAAACTGCGCGACCGGGTGTTCCACGCGCAAAAGGATGTGCTGATGAAATTGCCGGTGCGCATCGGGAATTATACCGATTTCTATTCGTCATATCATCATGCGCACAATGTTGGCACGATGTTGCGTGGACCGGAAAACGCGCTGATGCCGAATTGGAAATGGCTGCCCGTCGCGTACCACGGACGCGCAAGCTCGGTCGTCATCAGCGGTACGGAAGTGCGGCGACCAAGCGGGCAGACCAAACCGCCCGATGCGTCCGCACCGGTTTTCGGCCCGACGAAGAGTTTCGCTTACGAGCTGGAAATGGCGTTTCTGATAGGCCCCGGAAATTCGCTCGGTGAACCGGTCCCGATCGATCGCGCGATGGATCACATCTTCGGGTTAGTGCTGATGAATGATTGGAGCGCGCGCGACATTCAAGCCTGGGAATATCAGCCGCTCGGTCCGTTTCTGGCCAAGAACTTTTGCACAAGCATTTCGCCGTGGGTGGTGACCTTGGAAGCGCTCGAGCCCTTTCGCAAACCGCTCCCACCTCAGGATCCCGCGCCGCTGCCTTACCTGCGAGCGAAAGACGATTTCACCTTCGACATCCGCCTTGAAGCGGGTCTGCAAACGGCGAAGATGCTCGCCACGGCGAGTCCGTCCGGCGGCGGAAAAGCGCCGCACATCATCACGCGCACAAATTTTCAAAATCTTTACTGGAGCATTGCCCAACAGCTTGCCCATCACACCGTCAACGGCTGCAATCTGCAACCGGGCGATTTGCTGGCGAGCGGCACGATCAGCGGACCAACGGAAGAATCGCGCGGCTGCATGCTGGAGTTGACCTGGCGCGGAGCGAATCTGTTAAAGCTGCCGAATGGCGAAACACGAAAATGGCTGGAAGACGGCGATAAACTAACGATTGCCGGCTGGTGCGAAGGCTACGGCTATCGAGTGGGTTTTGGCGAAGTAAGCGGACGAGTCGTGCCTGCCGTATAAACTGCTGCCTCAAAAAGTGACGCCTTCTTCCTGGAAGCGCGCGTCAACGGCAAAGAGCGAAGTTCAGAAGAAAATTGTTCGTTAGCCTGAGTCCTAACAGTTGGCTGATGAACATCGTGACTTACCTGGCCGAACCGGCCACTCTGCCAGACTCTAGCAAGCTCGCCGTAAGAGCAAAAAGTTCGCGAGCGCTAGGACACGCTCGCCAGCATACGTGACGCGTGCGCTACCGTTACGAAATCCAAATCGTTTTCGTATTTACGAATTCGCGAATTCCTGCGGCGCCGAGCTCGCGGCCGAAACCGGAATGCTTGACGCCACCGAACGGAAGACGCGGATCGGATGCGACCATCGCGTTGATGAAAACCATTCCAGCGTCCAGTTCGGAGGTGAAGAGTTCTTGCTCGGCGGGGTCGTTGGTCCACGCGCTCGCGCCGAGGCCGAACGTGGTGTCATTTGCCATCTCGATCGCTTCGGCTGCATCGCGGACGCGGAAAATAGACGCGACCGGGCCGAAGACCTCTTCGCAGTAAGCCGGCGATTCCCTTGATACGTTGGTAAGAACGGTTGGCTCATAAAAGAATCCGGGGCCGTAAATGCGATTTCCGCCCGTTAACAGTTTCGCGCCGGCGGCGATCGATTTCTGGACTTGCTCGTGTACCCCTTGCAGAATCTGTTCGGTTGCGAGTGGGCCAAGCTCGGTCGTCTCGTCCAGCGGATCGCCGATTCTTAACGCCCGCATTCGCTCGACAAATTGGCGCAGAAAATCATCATAGATTTTGTCCGCGACGAAAAAGCGCTTGGCAGCGATACATGATTGGCCGCTGTTGATCGTGCGCGCTTTGACTGCTGTGCTCAGTGCGGCCTCAAAATCGGCGCTTGGCATGACGATAAATGCGTCGCTGCCGCCCAGCTCGAGCACGCTCTTTTTAATCTGCCGCGCAGCGGCGCTACCGACTTCGCTTCCCGCTTTTTCACTTCCGGTAAGGGTCACCGCCTTAACTCGTGTATCGACAATCAACTTTTCGACCTGTTCTGCTTCGATCAGAAGCGTCTGAAAAACGCCTTCCTCAAATCCGGCGCGACAAAGCACGTTTTCAATTGCGAGCGCACATTGGGGCACGTTGGCTGCGTGTTTGAGCAGCCCGACATTTCCGGCCATCAACGTCGGCGCGGCAAACCGGAAGACCTGCCAGAACGGAAAATTCCACGGCATGATGGCCAAGACCGGTCCGAGTGGTTGGTAGCGCACGTAACTGCGCGCGGCGTCCGTCTGCGCGGTCTCGTCTTCCAAGAAACGCTCTGAATTCTCGGCATAAAAGCGACAACCTCGCGCGCATTTCACGATCTCGTCCTGCGCGGCGCGGAACAATTTTCCCATCTCCAGGGTAATTATCCGGGCGAGTTTTTCCTTCTCCTGGTCAAGTATCGCCGCCGTCGCCATCATGAGTTGCGTGCGTTTGGCAAATGGACGTCGCCGATGATGCGAAAACGCCTGCTGGGCGAGCTTGAGCCGTTTCTCAATTTCGCTGTCGCTGAAAGCTGGAAACTCTTTCAGCTTTTCGCCCGTGGCTGGGTTAAGCGACGCGATTGGCATTGCGTACTTTATATCGTTTTTCGATTTGATGAAATTGGTAGGACGGCTCGCCGAGCCGTCCGCGGCGCGCCCGGCGGTCGCGCCCTACCACCTTGCGCTACAGCCGCAACCCTTTCGGAATCAAAACGCGATCGGTAAGATCGAAACCCCATTGCACCAGCAATGCGAGCAATGCCGCCGGAATGGCGCCCTGCAAGATTGTTACGTGATCGTTTAGATTCAGTCCACTCAAGATCGGCTCGCCGAGCCCGCCCGCTCCAATCAGCGCAGCCAGCGTCGCGGTTCCGATGTTGATTACTGCGCTGGTTTTGATTCCAGCCAAAATGGAGCGTGACGCCATCGGTATATAAATTTTCCACAGCCGCGTCATCGGGCTGAGCCCCAATGCAATCGCCGATTCGCGCAATGCTCGCGGAATATCCTGCAAGCCGCTCGCGGTATTGCGCACAATTGGCAGCAATCCGTAAAGGAAAAGGGCGGCAATCGCGGTGCGGACGCTGATGCCAAAAAACGGGAGCGGCACCAGTAACGCGAGCAACGCGAGCGATGGAATCGTTTGCACTACACTGGCGAAGCCGAGAATAGAGTGACCAGTTGGGCCGCCCCGGCTGGCGATGATGCCGAGCGGGATACCGACGATAACGGCGAGCAGCAACGAGAACCCTGCAAGTTCCAAGTGGCGCAATGTCCACCGCGTGAGCTTATGCCAAAATGATTCGCCAGCGGCGGTTGTTGATCCGGTGCCGCCTTGAAAATAGAGGTTTGCGGCTCTCGTATAATTTCTTGTCCGCTCCGCTTCGGCGTTCAACCGGATCATGCGGGTTTCATCGAGCGTTCCTTCCAGTTTGCGCAGCGTGGTGACGGTGGATGCTGGCAAAGAAAGCCGATACAAGAACACTGCCTCATAGCGTGGGAAAAATTGCAGATTGTCTTCCAGCGTGACCAGATCGTATTCGGCAATCTTTGCGTCGGTCGAGTAAGCGTCTTTCACATCGATCGACGCATTCTTGAGCGCCGCGTAGCCGAGCGCGTGATCGATGCCGATGACGTTTTGTTGTGGAAGCGCGTAACGTGCGCGTAATGGTTGCCATCCATCCTGCCGATCCAAGAATTCGTGGGTCAGTCCGATCTTCAGCTCGGGATGATTTCGCAGATCGCTGATTGTGTGCAGACCGAGTCGCTCCGCTTCACTGCGGCGCATGACGAGCGCGTAAGTGTTATTGAACCCAAGCGGCTCCGTCGCTCCCACATCGAATTTCACCAAGGCCTCGCGAATTTCATTGAGCGATAATTTGCGGTCCGTTTTCAGAATCTCCTGCGCGATCGTCCCGGTGTATTCCGGGTAAGCGTCGATTTGTCTGCCGCGCAGCGCTTGCCAAAGAATGATCGTGCCGCCCATTCCTTGCCGATGTTCCGCGGGAATGCCGGCGTCGTTCAAGGTGCGTTTTGCGATCTCACCCAGGACATATGATTCGGTAAATTTTTTCGAACCGATGGTGACGGGATTATCCGAAGCGAAGCTGACAAAAGGAAATAGGATCAAAGCGGCGCAGACGACTGGGGAGCGCGAGCATGCTGCTCGCAGCGTCCGGCATCTTGCCGGACGGCTCTGGGATAGCGCGGAGTGACGATATCTGATCACTTGCACAAAACGTGTGCGTAGAAAAGTTCGCGGCAACATGCCGCGAACGGCGGGCAAAATGCCCGCGCTCCCCGGCCACTGACGTAACGATTTCATGTGAACAAAAGCGCACGCTGCGAATTGATGAATTCGCATACGAAATCATTTGCTGGTTTTTCGCGAAGATCGGCAAGCGAACCTTGTTGGACGATGCGGCCTTCGTTCATGAGCACGATTTCGTCACCGAAGTACGCTGCTTCCGCCAAATCGTGGGTGACGAAGAGCGTTGTTTGACGCAAGCGCGCGAAAATTTCTTTCAGCTCCTTTTGCAAAGACGCGCGTACCAGTGGATCGAGCGCGCCCAGAGGTTCGTCGAGGAGAAGCAGTTCGGGCGAAAGCATCAACGCGCGCATTAAACTGACGCGTTGACGCTGACCGCCGGAAAGTTCGATGGGGTATCGCGAGAGCAAATTGCCGGAAAATCTTGTCAGCTCGCATAATTCGAGAAGCCGCGTGCGCATTTCCTCGCCGGATTTCCCGAGGTACCGTGCCATTAAGAGAACATTGGCGCGCGCTGTCAGATGCGGAAATAGACTGCCTTCCTGAATGACGTAACCAATTCGGCGACGCAACGTGTCGATGTTTGCTGGCGTGATCTGTGATCCATCGAAAGCGATCGTACCAGAATCAGGCGTGATTAATCCGATGATGAGTCGGAGCAACGTCGATTTGCCGCACCCGCTCGGGCCGATCAATACCGTGGTCTTGGCGCGCTCGATCGCGAGATTTGTGGAATGCAACGCCAGCGCGTCCTCATAGCGCTTGCTAACATCGATCAGTTGGACCAGCGCGCTCATTTCTGGTAGCCGCGGGACGTTGAACCGCGGCCGGGGTCATCCCGACGTGTCGGCGCTACAAGTGAAATAGAAAACACCAAACAGACGCGCATCGTCTGTCCACATCTTTTGAAACTCGAAGCCGGCGTTGCGCGCGAGAGCAGCGAAACCTTCCGGTGCGTATTTATAGGAGAATTCCGTGATAATTTTTTCACCTGATCGAAACTCGAACGTGTAATCGGCGACATGAACAGCCTGATCGATTTGGCTGATGAGGTACATTTCGATGCGGCCGGCGTCTGAGTTGTAAATTGCGCGGTGCTGCCAATGTTGCAGATCGAAATCCGCCCGGAGTTCGCGGTTTGCGCGCGCCAGCAAATTCAGATTGAATCGCGCGGTGACGCCGGCGGTGTCGTTGTAAGCAGCCTCGATCACGTCCCGATCTTTGCGAAGATCGACACCGATGAGTAGTGCGCCACCGTGGCAGCAGACCTTAGCAATACGGCGAAGGAATTGAGTTGCTTCGTCAGGCTCGAAGTTGCCAATGGTTGATCCGGGAAAATAGACCACGTTGCGGGCTGCCTTGCGGCGCGTGGAAGGGAGTGCGACAGGCTGCAAGTAATCGGCGCACACAGGCAGGATTTCCAGGTCGGGAAAAATTTTGTGGAAAAGAGCCGTCGATTTGCGCAGTTGTTTCTCAGAAATATCGACCGGGATGTAACCGGCGGGCCTTTCGAGCGCTTCGATCAGGATCCGCGTTTTGGTGCCTGAGCCGGTGCCGAGGCCGATCAGGTTGATCTGCGCCCCGAGATGCGCTGCGATTTCGGTTCGATGCCGATCCAGAATATCGATCTCGGTCCGCGTAATATAATATTCCGGCAGCTCGCAAATCTTCTGGAACAACGCCGCGCCGCGCTCATCGTAAAAATACTTGCATGGCAGCGTACGTGGCTCGCTCGATAGACCCGCGATAACGTCTGACATGAAATCAGAACTTGCCGGTGGAGCGCCAGCAGCGGGCTGCACCGCCGTTATGAAGTTCGCAATCATCGTGAGATTTTCGTTCGGCGTGCCCGGCGGTCGCGCCCTACCGAATTACTGTGGATCGCGCGCCAGCCGAATTCCGGTGAATTGCCAGCGTTTCTCAGGTTGGAAAAAGTTGCGATAGGTGCGGCGAATATGAGTGCGCGACGTAGCGCAGGAGCCGCCCCGCAGGACGTACTGATTGCACATGAACTTTCCGTTGTATTCGCCGAGCGCTCCGCGGGCGGCGCGATAACCCGGATAAGGCGAATAGGCGTTGTGGGTCCACTCCCAAACATCGCCAAACATTTGATGAAGATCTCGCGCTTGCGCCGAGGCCGCAGCTGGTTGCGGATGAAACGCCTCGTTCTCGACAAAATTTCCTTCAATCGGGCAATCGGACGCTGCGCGTTCCCATTCAAACTCGGTTGGGAGCCGAGCGCTCGCCCAATTTGCATAAGCATCGGCTTCGAAATAGCTGACGTGTGTGACTGGCTCTGATTCATCGACGGGACGAAAACCGGAGAGCGTAAAATTCCACCAGGCGCCGTCGCGTTTCACCCAGTAAAGCGGCGCCTGCCAGCGTTGTTCATTCACGGTCGTCCAGCCCAATGAGAGCCAAAACTCGGAGCGCGCGTATCCACCATCCTCGATAAATTGAAGGTATTCGCCGTTAGTAACGGGCCGCGAGGCGAGTGAAAAGGCGGAAACCAGTGCCCGATGCCTGGGACTTTCGTTGTCGTACGAGAATCCATTGCCATCATGACCGATTTGGACGGTTGCTTCATCGAAATCGAGGAAGCGCATCCGTGCCGGATTGGGTGAAGTGATGTCGATGTCGCTTGTCGAGCCGTAGCCGTGCGAAGGCTGGCGCTCGCGGAAGACAGGATAGAGCGGATTTTGCGCGAATACGTGCTTGATATCGGTGATAAGCAATTCCTGATGCTGCTGCTCGTGATGAATGCCGAGAATCAGAATGGGCTCGATTTCGTCGATAAGTTTTTCGTCCGCATCGGAAAGCAGATCGTCAATGTGCGCATCGATCGAGGAGCGATAGCGCTGCGCTTCTCCCACTGTCGGGCGCGAGATTAAGCCGCGCAGATCGCGCCGGTGCATGTCGCCGGCGGCGTTATAGTATGAGTTGAAGAGATAAGCGTACTCCGGAACTTCGGTGCGATAGCCGAAACCGAATTTTTTCAGGATAAAAGTCTCGAAAAACCAGGTGGTGTGGGCAAGGTGCCATTTCGTCGGGCTGACATCCGGCATTGACTGGACGACAAAATCTTCGGGCTCAAGGTTTGCGCATAAGGCATTGGTGAAATTTCTGATTTGGTGAAAACGCGCGAGCAAACGCTCGGCGCGCGTTGAGCTAGCGTCCAAACGGGATCGTCCAGCCGGCACTTTGTCGATGACAGGCACGGCTGTGGAGATCAAAGGATTTCGCCTTCCTGTTGGAGTTCTTCCCTGCGCGCCTCGAGCATTTGATCGTGGGTCGCCTCCTCGATGCCATCAATCACCAGGTGCTCGCCCACAGTTTCCTCTTCTTCAACGCCGGGACGCGGTGCGCGATGCCCTTTGGAGCTCGCGATTACGTTCCATTCCTCAGTAAGATCGGCATTATCCGGAGTTTCCTCCGGGGGTGTATTATTTTCTGCGCCCATCAACTCCTGGTGAGCCTGCCTCCAATCTGCGTCGGTGAATTCATCGGGGTTGCGCTCGTTAATCATCGCGATTTCCCTGGCGCGCTTTTCCACCTCTTCAGGGGATGGCGCACCGACGCCGTTGCCGTGCACGGAAATTTTTCCAGCTCCAGGTTGTGAGTAATCGTTCATAATATGAAAGCCCACGGCGGAAATATCCGCACCACACTTTGGACTACAGATCGCAACGTTGCAATGCAAACACTGAGAAAGGGCGCCGGTGTCCAGGAGTGAGCAATCAAGATTTCGTTCAACTTCCAGAGGGAGGTATAATTGCATTTGAGCAGTACGGCGATCTGAGCGGGGTGCCGGTGATATTTTGTCATGGCTGGCCGAGCTCGCGCACGATGGCACGACTCACCGATGACGCCGCACGCGATCTGGGGATTCGTATCGTTTCACCTGATCGTCCCGGCATCGGTGGATCAAGTTTGCAGCCCAATCGTCAATTGAGCCATTGGATGCCTGTTGTACGACAACTGGTCGATCATCTGGGCATTGGCGAATTTCGCGTGCTTGGGATTTCCGGGGGCGCTCCCTACGCTTACGCGACAGCCACCGCCATGCCGGAGCGAGTGCGCGCCGTCGCGATCGTGAGCGGCGCAACGCCAATTGTCGACCTCGCTCACCATGAAGGATTGCTCCCACTTTATCGCTGGATGCTGGCCCTTTATCGATCGCGGCCACAACTTTTGCGAAGATTATTTTGCCTGGCGCGCCCGATTCTGGCGATACGGCCCCCGGTTCGTCTTCGCCCGTTAATCCTGAAAATATTGATGCTGCGACCGTGCGACGAAGAAAGCCTGCGGGATTCTGCGGCGTTTGAAGCTGTTTTTGAAAGTCAACGACGCGCCTGGGGTGGATCGGCCGAAGGCGTCATGGCTGATGCACAGGTCTACGCGAAACCCTGGGGTTTCTCTCTGGACGAAGTCCGGGTGCCGGTTCGACTCTGGCATGGGAAAGAAGACCGGGCATTTTCAGTCCGCCTGGCGGAAGAAATCGCCGGTCGATTACCTGATTGCAAAGCACGTTACGTTGCTGGCGAGGGCCATTATTCTCTGCCTATTCGACATATCCGCGCAATCCTTCAGGATTTGATTTCAATCTAGCGGCAGGCCACAAGTTTTCCGTGCGTTAAGCTTGGCTGCATTGGAAATTTCGATATGGAAGATTTCACCAGCGGCACAATTCACGATCAGCCAACACGGCGGAAATGGAGGATCGCTCCACCGTTTGACGAGCGCGTCCGCGAACTGGTTCGAAATTGGAGTACGGACAAATCGCCGGAGCTGATTGAGGAAATGATCGTAACCGCGCTTAAAATAGCGCGCGATCGCATGAGCGTAGCGGACCTCAAGCTGATCAATCGCTCCATAAAAGAGATGCGGTTAGCGGCGAAGGTATTCGCGCCATTTCAGCGCTTGCGAAAGGTCGCCGTCTTTGGTTCGGCCCGCATTTCCGCCGATTCGCCTGAGTTCAAAGTAGCGGAGGATTTTGGACGGGAAATAGTCGCGCACAATTTTATGGTGATTACCGGCGGTGGTGACGGAATCATGGGCGCGGCGCAGCGAGGCGCAGGCCGGAAACACAGCTTTGGAATCAATATTCGTCTGCCATCGGAACAGCGAGCCAATAAAATTATCGAGGGTGACCCCAAGCTAATTAATTTGAATTACTTTTTTACCCGGAAACTAAACTTCGTGAAGGAGGCGCATGCATTCGCTCTGTTTCCCGGCGGCTTCGGCACGCTCGACGAAACGTTCGAAGTGCTCACGCTTATGCAGACGGGGAAAGCGCGTATCATTCCAGTGGTTCTGTTGGATCGGCCACGCGGAAATTATTGGGAGACGTGGACGAAATCTCTTACCGATCGCCTGCTTAAACCCGGATTCATTTCACCAGAAGATTTTTCTTTCTTCAAAATCATGCATGGCGTCCGGGAGGCCGTCGCCGAAATCTTGCAGTTTTACAAACTGTATCATTCGATGCGCTGGGTAAGGGAGCGACTGGTCATCCGCCTTAACCAGGCGTTGTCGAGGAGGGCGATCGCCGATCTCAATGAGAAGTTCGCCGATGTATTGCGCAGGGGCGAGATCATCCAGGGCGCTGCGCTGCGGGAAGAAAAAAATGAACCCGAGATTTGGACTCTGCCGCGACTAATTCTCACTCCTTATCGTGATAGGTTCGGATGTCTTCGCCAGCTGATTGACGCGATTAACTCTTCGGCCTCCGTGTAATCTGCTTGTCTCGGGCAGATCACCTGACATGCAATGACGCCACCGTGTCGCTGCGCGTTTAACTGACCGCCGCGCGTTTTTCGAGAATGTAATCGTGAATTGTATTTACAGTCTTGAGCGCCGTCCCCGCGATTTCGGAGTTGGGCACCCCAACACCAAAAGTCTTTTCCATGCTCACCACCAGCTCGAGCGCGTCGATTGAATCAAGGCCAAGTCCGTTGGGACCAAAGAGGGGGAGATCGTCCCCGATTTTGTCGGGGGTCGTTTGCAGCATCAAATTTTTTACCAGCATTTCCTTGATGCGGGTGCGCAGATCTGGCTCGGACATAATAGAGCCGCGATTTTGCCGTAAAATGCGCGTTTGGTCAAACAAGCAGGATTTCGATTCTGGATGAGTCGGATGAAAAGCGCCAGAGGACCGCCGCACTGCAAAACGCAAGCGCGTAAGATGCACTCGTAATAACGACCAGGTTTTGGAGCGCGGCGGCTTGACGCAGCTTTTGAATGGATGATGGGCCGCCCTGTATCCGTCAGAAGGCTAGTGTGGCCTCGTGCCGCTTCAGTCAGGGAAGATGATTCCTTACACCTGATCGGCTTTGTCGCCGGGGGTGGCTGCCTGATTTGGATCGGGACGCACAGCACTGACCGAGGGCTGGTTCTCGCTTCGCGGAACGGTCGATTGCGCGGGTTTCACATCGGACTTCGCTGTTTCCGTCTCAGACTTTCCAGCCTTATGGAGTTCGTCGTTAAACTCGTCCTTCGCTTTCTGGAATTCCTTCACTGCCTGACCCATTCCACGCGCGAGCTCAGGCAATTTCTTCGCGCCGAACAAAACCAGAATAATCAACAGGATAACGATTAAGTCCGGTCCGGCCAAATTCATGAAGCTGGCAAGGATATTCATAGGTTGACTGGAACATCAGACTGTTTCCCGAAGTTGCAAGGTAATCTTGGCGAGGCAGATCCCAAGCCGCTAGAGGTTGACAGAGCCGGCCTGCTGTGGAAAAAAGGCATTCCAGCAATATGCGTCCGATCTGGAAAGGCAGTATCAGCTTTGGCCTGGTCTATATCCCGGTAGCGGTTTATCCGGCCACGCGTGAGGAGAAGATTAGTTTCCGGCAGCTTCGTTCCAGCGATCTCAGCCCGATCAAATACAAGAAAGTCGCGGAAGCCGATTCAAAGGAAGTCCCGGCCGATCAAATCGTAAAAGGCTTCGAGTACGAACGCGGCCGTTATGTCGTCGTGAAAGAGGAGGATTTCGAGAAGGTTCGAATCGAGTCCACTCATTCCATCGACATCACGGATTTCGTCGATTTGGAACAGGTGGATCCGAAGTTTTTCTATAAGCCCTATTTTCTGGAGCCGCAGAAGGGCGGGGAAAAAGCTTACGCCGTCCTGCACAAGGCGCTTGGCGGCACGGACAAGATCGGAATCGCCAAAGTTGTCATTAGCAACCGCGAGCACCTCGCCGCCGTGAAACCGGATGGATTGTTCCTGATTCTGGAGCTGATGCATTTCGCCAGCGAAATTTTAAGCACCGAAATTTTAAAGGACGGATCGGCCACAGCCGTAACGGATAAAGAATTAAAAATGGCTCAGGCTCTCATCGAGAGCATGTCCGTTGCATGGGAGCCAGAGAAATATCGGGACGAATATCGCACAGCGTTGATGGAGATCATCGAGCAGAAAGCCAAGAACAGACAGATTGCGGCCAAAGCGCCGCCCGCGCCGACGCCCACGAATGTTGTCGATCTTGTCAAAGTGCTTCAAGACAGCCTCAGCCGCACTCAGTCCGTCAGGCAAAAACGGGGGTCCAATCGACCCAGCCGTCGTTCGACGGCCTCGCTGGTAAAGCAAAAAAGACGCGTGGGCGCCCTGGGTTGATTTCCGGCTTCAAAACTTTGCGTCGTCCCGCCCAGTTCGTCCGGCTGCCGAAACGCCGGTTGCAAATCAGAGCTTTGGGAGTAAATTCAGCCTCTTTTTATGGCCAAAACCGCCTGGATTAATCGCAACCAACGGAAGCGTGCAACCGTGAAAAAATATGCTGCTCTCCGCGCTGAGTTGAAAGCAAAGAAAGATTACGCCGGCCTGGCGCAGTTGCCGCGCGACGCCAGCCCGACGCGTGTTGTGAATCGTTGCGAAGTGACCGGCCGTCGTCGCGCGTTTATCCGCCGCTTCAAGCTGTCGCGTCTCACCTTTCGCGAGCTCGCCTCGCAAGGTTTGATCCCTGGCGTGACCAAGTCGAGCTGGTAAATTCCTGCAGCCACGTCGCTATGCGAAGTAGAAACGGCCACAGGCCGGTTGCTACAACCCATCCGGGGCAATGAATTTTTCAATTTTCTTTTTCGCCATAACGCCGGTTGCCGAATCAATCAGCGAACATTGGGATTTGCCAGGAGTTTTGATCGGAAAACTAGCTGTGATTGCCGCGCTCGTGGCTTTGAACGGGTTCTTTGTCGCGTGCGAATTCTCCATCGTCAAAGTGCGTGCGAGTCAGCTCGATACTTTGGCAGAGGAGGGAAACATGCGTGCGCGTTTTGCAAAGTACGTGCGTGGACATCTCGACGCTTATCTCTCCGCGACGCAACTTGGCATCACGCTTGCGAGTCTAGCCCTCGGCTGGATCGGCGAACAGTTTCTCGTCAACATTCTCGAACCGTTTTTCGCGTTGGCCCGAATCCACTCACACGTTTTTATTACTTCGGTTTCAGTAGCGCTCGCTTTCGTCGGCATTACATTTCTCCACATCGTTTTTGGCGAGCTCGGGCCGAAATACACTGCGATTGCAAATCCGTTGTCAATTTCACTCCGGCTTGTTCGGCCGTTGGGCGCTTTTTATGTTTTGTTCAAGCCGGCGATTTGGCTGTTGCACAAGTCATCTAATTTCCTTCTCCAAACTGTGCTCCGTCGTCAACCGGTGCCAAGCACGGAACTAGTGCACAGCGAAGAGGAATTGCGGTTAATATTCGCCGAAAGTGCGAAGTCCGCGGACGTAACACCTCTTGGCCGGGAGCTTGTTCTCAATGTGCTCGACCTGCGCGACCGCGTCGTGCGCGATATCATGACGCCCCGCGGCGAAATCGTTTATCTCGATCTCGAGGACGACTTCGAGACGAACGCGAAGAAGGCAATCGAGTCCCGGCACACGCGTTTCCCGCTTTGTCGCGAGAATCTCGATAACACCGTCGGCCTTATCCACATCAAGGAACTGCTGCCGATGATGCGCGATCCGCAGCCCGATTTATTGAAGATAAAACGCGACCTGATTCCGCTGCCGGAAATGATGCCGTTGGAAAAATTGCTCAAATTATTCCTAAGCAAGCACGCCCATCTTGCGCTGGTAGTTGATGAATTTGGCGGCACGGTCGGCATGGTGACGCTGGAAAATGTGCTCGAGGAATTGGTCGGTGATATTCAGGACGAGTTCGATTTTGAGAAGGAGGAGTTTCGCAAGATTAACGCAAACGAATTCACCGTGGACGGCGCTTTGGGACTTTACGAACTGAACGAACTCGCCAAGCTTGAACTGGAGAGCGCGGATGTGAGCACCATCGGCGGGTACGTCACCCATTTGCTCGGTCATCTGCCGAAACAAGGCGAACAGGTTAAGATCGACAACTACCTCGTCACGGTTTCGCAAACGGATGGCCGCCGCGTCAATCAACTTCATTTCAAGAAATTGAGCGAGGTTGCTGACGAAGAATCTCTTTTCGTGACAAAATCAAATTCCCAGTAAATCTGGCGCTGCGTGCTGTCAGCGTTGCGGGGATAGCTACAAGATGCACCTTATCGCGGAGACCGAAATCATCTGCCCGCACTGCGGCGAAATGTTTCCGATCCAGATCGATACTTCGCAGCCGGAACAAATCCTGATTGAGGATTGCGCCGTCTGTTGCCGACCAATTACGCTGACGATTCGTTGTCGTCCCGGAGCTATTGTCGAGCTTACCTGTAGTCTGTAGCGGCGCCTGCGCCATTACTCTAGGCAACCGCCGATTCCAACTTGGCGCGTAGCGTCGGCCGCCGCCGCAATTGCGTGGTGAGAGCCTGGATTGCGCGCAAGGTTGGCGGGCTGACGTGATGCTCCATTCCCTCCACGTCGTGATAAATGACCCTTTCATCGAGCCCGAGAAGCCTGAAAAAATCCGTCAAGAGCTTGTGCCGATGCGTAATTTTGCGAGCCAGCGTTTTCCCAGCGGCAGTCAAAATGAGGCCGCGATATTTTTCGTATTTGAGAAGGCCCTCCGCATCCAGCCGCTGGACCATGTTAGAGACGCTGGCCTGCGAAATTTTCAGCGCGGCCGCGATATCAACCACGCGGGCATAGCCCTTGGAATTAATCAGTTCCAGGATGCGTTCGAGGTAATCCTCAACCGCAGCGGAACTGTGCAGAGCGGATTGAGAAATCTTTTTGCCTGGCATGCGATGAAAAAATAAAGAGGCAAGAAACGTAGTCAAACGAATAATCAATTGATGTTTGACAGAATCATTCAGTTACATAACTAAGTTAGGTCAGTCTAATTTCGAGAAATAAAACTAACTGGTCGGTGAAGTCTCAAAAATGACACTGCCTGGAAAGCGATGACACAACCCGAGAGCCCAATTGCAGCAAGGCCTCATGTGGCCTGGCGGAGAACTGCCGGTCAGGTCTCTCTGCCGGAAGTCCACCGCAGTGTCGTGGTCCCGACGACCGCTTCGTTTTGGCGGAAGCTGCTCGCATTTTCCGGCCCGGGGTTTCTCGTCGCGGTCGGCTACATGGATCCGGGCAACTGGGCAACCGATCTGGCCGGTGGCGCCCAGTTCGGTTACTCGCTTCTTGCGGTCATCATGATCTCCAATTTGATGGCGATTCTGCTTCAGCATTTGTGCATCAAACTTGGCGTGGCCACGGGCCGCGACTTGGCGCAAGCCTGCCGCGATCACTACTCGACACCGACGGCCTGGTTTCTCTGGGTTCTTTGCGAGTTTGCCATCGCCGCCTGCGATCTGGCGGAGGTGGTCGGTTCAGCCATCGGGTTGCAGCTTCTCTTTGGGATTCCGCTGGTGTGGGGTTGCATCATCACGGCTTCGGATGTGCTCCTGGTGTTGTATCTGCAAACCAAAGGTTTTCGTTACATTGAGGCCATTGTCATCACCCTCATCGCCACTATCGGAGGTTGTTTTGCCGCCGAACTGATCTTTTCCAAACCCAGCCCGATCGGTATCCTGCTCGGGTTTATTCCCAATCCAGGCATCGTCGCAAATCCCGGAATGCTCTACGTCAGCATCGGCATCCTGGGCGCGACAGTAATGCCGCATAATCTTTATCTTCACTCCTCCATCGTGCAGACGCGCAAGTTCGAGCAGACGCCGGAAGGCAGGCGCGAGGCGATCAAGTTCGCCACGATTGACTCCAGCGCCGCGCTCATGTTCGCCTTGTTCATCAACGGAGCGATCCTAGTCCTGGCAGCCGCCGTTTTCCATTGGTCGGGGCATCGGGACGTCGCGGAAATTCAGGAAGCTTATAAATTGCTCAGCCCGGTGCTGGGCGTCAGGGTGGCCAGTGTCCTTTTCGCGGTCGCGCTGCTCGCTTCCGGACAAAACTCGACCCTGACTGGCACGCTTGCCGGCCAGATCGTGATGGAAGGTTTCTTGAATTTCCGCATCACCCCGTGGCTGCGCCGGCTGATCACGCGACTCATCGCCATCGTTCCGGCGGTGCTCGTGATCAGTATTTTCGGTGAAGGCAAGACCACGGACTTGCTCGTTGCCAGTCAGGTCGTGTTAAGCATGCAGCTCGGCTTCGCCGTTTGGCCTTTGCTGCGGTTTACGGGGGAAAAAGCGAAAATGGGCGAGTTCGCTAACCGTCTCTGGGTGAAAATTCTGGGCTGGACGGCAGCCGGCATTATCATTGTGCTTAACGTGAAGCTGCTCTTCGATATCTTTATACCAGAAGCGGTTCTTAGAGCATTCTATGAGTTCATCGGTTTGCCGATGCCCGAATAAGATGAAAGAGATCGATTCGTCATTCGCCTGCCGCGCGGTAGCCAAACGAAGGCGGGTCATTCGTCATTCCTGAAATGTATCGCCATATCCTTATCCCGCTCGAGAACAGTCCGGCCGATGAGACCATTCTCACGCACATCAAGCCGCTTGCGCAGATAACCGGCGCAAAACTCCTTCTCGTCCATGTGGCCGATGGCTGGGCAGCGCGCAATTTCGATCAGCTCAAGCTCGCAGAGAGCGACGAAATGAAACAGGACCGTCTTTACCTGGAAAAACGCAGCCGCGAACTGACCGCAGAAGGTTTTTCCTGCGATGCTGTCCTCGCGCTTGGCGAACCCTCCGATGAGATCATTAAACTCGCGCGCGAGAAAGATGTCGATCTGATCGCGATGACCACACATGGCCATCGGTTCATCAGCGACATTCTCTACGGCGCGACGGCCGACAAAGTGCGCCATGAAGTCGATGTGCCGGTGTTGCTGTTGAAAGTGAAAAGCTAGGCAAAATGACGAAATCCGAATGACGAATGACGAATGACGAAATAAGCCCGAATGACGAAACGCGAATCGGCGCCGTTTTCGCCATTCGTGCTTCGATATTCCTTCATCATTGGTCATTCGTGCTTCGTCATTCATGAAAGTCCTCTTTCTCACGAACGAATATCCGCCACACATTTATGGAGGCGCCGGCGTTCATGTTGGTTATCTCTCACGCGAGCTGGCTAAAACGATGCCGGTGGAGGTCCGCTGTTTCGGCGATCAGCGGATTGAGGAAGGAAATCTAAAAGTTACCGGCTTCGAACTCGACATGAGTGATTTCACCTGCCCCGAGTCGTTGAAATCAGCTTTCGGCGCGGTGCGCCGTTGCACCGATTTCAATACAACGAACATCGATGCCGATATCGTGCATTGCCATACCTGGTACAGCCATTTCGGCGGAATTCTGGCGAAAAAGAATTATGGAATTCCACTCGTGATCACGGTGCATTCGCTCGAACCACTTCGGCCGTGGAAACGCGAGCAGCTCGGCGGCGGATACAATTTCTCGCTTTGGATTGAGAAGAGTGCCTTGGAAATGGCCGATGCGATCATCGCCGTTTCGAGTGAAACCAAACTCGACATCGAACGCTTGTTCGACGTCGATCCTGCGCGTGTGCATGTGATCCATAACGGTGTCGACCCGGAAGAATACCACAAGGTCAGTTCCACTGAAGCTCTCAGGCGCCACGGGATTGATCCAGGGAAACCGTACTTGCTCTTCGTTGGCCGGATTACGCGCCAAAAAGGAATCATCTATCTTGTCCGCGCCATTCCATACTTGGGTCCCGATTTTCAAATTGTGCTTTGCGCAGGCGCGCCCGATACGCCTGAGATCGCCAAGGAGATGAAAGATGCTGTCGAGAGCGCGACGAGAAAGCGCTCTGGCCTCATCTGGATTGAAGAGATGGTCGACCGAAATGCAGTCATCGAGCTTTATTCGCACGCGGCTGTCTTCTGTTGTCCTTCGATTTACGAGCCGTTTGGCATTATCAATCTCGAAGCGATGGCGTGTGAAACCGCCGTCGTGGCGAGCGCAGTCGGCGGAATTAAGGAAGTCGTTGTGGACGGCGAGACCGGTTTCCTGGTCCCGGTTGAGCAAATGAAAGAGAGCCCATTCAAACCGCTCGATCCGGAGAAATTCTCACGCGATCTTGCCGCGAAAATCAACGAGCTGATTAAAGATCGATGTCTGCGCGAGAAATTTGGAAAGGCCGGCCGCAAACGGGCCGAAGAAAGATTCAGTTGGTCCACGATCGCCCAGAAAACGAAGGCGCTTTATAAAACGCTGAGGCGTTAAGGCGTTTTGGATGGTGATACCTGGCGATGCAACGCTTCAACTGTTTGGCGATTTAACGGTTTAACCTCTCCAGAAATATGTTTGTCAATCGAATCAATGTTTGCGCAAGCTGGGCAATAGCGGCCGTTGGGTGCGTGAATCTCGCGCAGGGTCAATCCTGAACGAAGTGAAGGATCTCACAACAATGATCCGACGTTCTTCCGGCTAAGCGTAATCTTTTCTTCGATCCCAAGATCCCTCGCTTCGCTCGGGATGACAGAACGGATGTAAGCGTTGATGTTATAACGATTCAACGTCTTAACGGTTTAACATCATTATGTTTGTCGATCGAATCAAAGTATTTGCGCAAGCGGGCAATGGCGGCCGTGGGTGCGTTAGTTTTCGGCGCGAGAAATTCGTGCCGAAAGGCGGACCCGATGGCGGTGACGGAGGGCGCGGCGGTGACGTAATTCTGCGAGCGGATCGGCATGTCGATAATCTTTCAAATCTTTTTTATGAACCGATCATCAAGGCGAAAAACGGCGGCCATGGGATGGGAAAGAAAATGGCTGGTCGTGCTGGAGCAGACAAAATCGTCAGGGTGCCAATTGGGACGATTGTTTGGGCGGCAGACGACGAGAAACGCCCAACGTCCAACGCCCAACACCCAATGCCTAGTGGCGGAACCGCAAAAATCGAAAATGATCCCCTTGTCGATCTTACGCGGGATGGCCAGGAATTCGTTGTGTGTCATGGCGGCGCTGGCGGGAAAGGCAACGTACATTTTAAGAGTTCGCGGAATCGCGCCCCGCGGCAATACTCCGAGGGCGAAGAAGGCGAGCAGGGGCATTTCCTCCTGGAGTTGCGTACGATCGCGGATGCTGCACTGGTTGGTTACCCGAACGCAGGCAAATCGACGTTGCTCCGCAAAATTTCTGCGGCGCGTCCCAAGGTCGCAGCATATCCGTTTACCACGCTGCATCCGATTATCGGCGTGGTGGAGTTCCCCGGTTATCGCCGGGCGATGATCGCCGACATACCCGGTTTGATCGAAGGCGCGCACCGTGGTCTTGGACTCGGGCATGAATTTTTGCGCCACGTCACGCGCTGCCGCATTTTATTGTTCGTTGTCGATATT
>QHOW01000230.1 GCA_003219435.1 Verrucomicrobiota bacterium
TATTTTGGATACAACAGCTTTTACGACCAGCTTACTCCCCAGCCTTATGATCAGTTCCGATTCAGCCGGGTACATGAGCCCTATCTGCACGCCATGATGGGCACACGTTACGTCCTCTGCACCGCTGAGAAGAAGCCGACGGATCCCGGCGCAAAAGTACGGCTCGAAGTGCAGGGCTACACGCTTTTCGAAAACGCAGCGTATATGGGCAGGTTGACTCTCGTCCATACTCTCGCGGGAATCGTCAAAGGTGAGAACCAATTCATCACGGAAGCTGGCCGCGGATTTGATTTTCTCAAAAGCGCTTACATCCAGGAGACGGATACGTCTCGCGTGAAAGCTTTTCTTTCCAAGACACCCGTGGAAACGAGCGCGATAAACGATAGGATCTACGTCATCACAAGCTCGATCAATCGGGTCGCAGCCGTAATCCAGTCCCCTCAGCCCGGTGTGCTCGTTCTTAATGAATGGTTTATCCCGGCCTGGAGGGCAAACGTAAACGGTGACTCCGAAGGAATTCTGCGCATCAATCAATGGCAGGTTGGCGTGCCGGTGCGTGCTGGAAGAAACGTTGTTGAATTTACCTACCGCCCCGCAGTGTTTTGGTGGCTCCTGATCTTGAACCGTGTGACCTGGATACTATTGGCGGCCCTGGTGCTGGCGCGCTTTGTGCGTCTATTCTTCCCGTTCACTCTTATCAGAGTGTGACAAGGAATTGGGCCTATTCCTTCGGCTTCTCAAGAATCATTATAACTAACGAATATGGAATATAAAACAGATCCTCTCGCAGGTCAGTCTTTACGTAAGCTTTTCCGAAGACCTTTACCGCCAGTTGTTCATAGGCTTCCGGGCTGCGAAGGAACTCACCGCGATCCTCTTTTATCAGATATCTCGCGAACGCGTTTTGCTTTGGATGAAGGCCGCCGTCGATACAAAGGACTTTGCCGCCGGGCTTTAAAGAATCCATCGCTAGTTTAAGAAGCTGCAGAGCAATCGAGTTATCAAGATGATGGAGTAAACCATTCATCATGACAAAATCGAAAGGTTCATATTTGTCGAGTTCTTGCCGATTGTACTCGCCATGATTGAAAGTTCCTAACGAAGAATACCGCCGCTGCGCATATTCAATATATCTCCACTCCACATCATATCCCACATAGGTCGAATGAGGAACGAAGGCCGCAACAAAGCCGGGCCCGCAACCTATGTCGAGGATTCTTGCACCTTTCGGGATAGCTAAATATTGCCGGATACAAAGTTTTCGGGCCCGAACTCCACCCACGGCCTTCTGGAAAAGCATGTATAATCTTGGATCAGCTAGTAATTGTTTGAAGATTGCGACGAATTTATCCTTTTTTGCGGTGATCATATTGGAGCCCCCCTAATCAACATCGCCTTCCCGATGGTATTTGTTGAGCGTGGTTCAGATTTGCGCTCGCTGTGTGTTCCATGTTCCACGGAAGAATTGGTGCGGCCAGAACAAAGGAGTAATTGCTGGAAAACCAACTAACCAATAGTTTCATGCTGCGCTCATGTCCACGAGATTAGGTTGAACGATGGGCTAGTAAGACTCATTCATGACCGATTCGAGTCGTTTCTTGTTTCGGCAAAGATTCTCCAGTGATGATCATCTCCGTGACTTTCCAGTAAGAATGCGTTTCAGAATGTCAACAGGTCTCCGGCGCAGCTTTTTCTGCAGGCCAAGAATGACAAGATCTTTGACCTTGACCTCCTCCTTCAACGCGAGGGCCCAGGCTGTGCGCTCGTCGAATTCTTTTTGTAAGCGGAGAACGAGGAGATCTTTGACTTTGCCCTCTTCCTTGAGCTGCGAAACGTCGCGGGCTCGTTGGTCGAAGGCGGTTTCTATCTCATCGGTCGCGACGGCCGATGGCTCAACAAACTTTGAATCTTTCTCGAGTTCGGTGCTCAGTTGCCTCGCCTTCTCAACGACTGCAGGATCGGTCTGAGGATCAGAGCCATCGAAATCAGCAGGCACATTGGAACTGTTGATCCGTTGCGCGAGGGGTTCCAGACATTCTGGTGTGTAAGGTTCACCGAGGAAATTGAGCAAGGATCGAAAGGCGGCTTCCGGTTCATTCACCAAGTCGGAGTGGCGTAATCGCAAGACAACGCGCGGACCGTAAGCCCTCTCAGCCAATAGACAACTGCTTACCGTGCGGAGCCAATAATTGTAGGCCTCCTGCTCATTAGCGGCCAAGCGGCGTCCGCTGACGCGTTGAAAGAGCAACATTGATCGAACGACGGAACTAACATCGCGAACGATGTGGATGAACAATGCGTTCGGAAAGAGTTTACGTAAGCCGCAAATATGGAAGGAATATTCCGGCGTGCCATCTACCCACCGCGTTCTTGCGTAATATCGTGAAACGAACAAATCGATGGGAAGAGTCGGGCCAGCAGCGCGCCTCCAGCGTTTTTTCTCAAGATCAACTCGATGGCGCAGGATCAAATCGTTTATGGTACTGCCGAAGACAGCGAAAAATTCCGCTTTTTCCAAGCCCATCGAACTCAAGAGCGAGTATTCGCCGCGCGCACTCCCGATTTGATAGTACCTCGCCAGATCAATCGCAAGCCGTCCCATCCAGTTAGATTCCTCTAACGGAATAATATTCGGGTGCTTACCCAAGCACCAAGTTAGAACGCTTGTCCCGGACCGCGGCGATCCCACGACAAAAATCGGCTTGTTTATTTCATATTGCATTTGAGCTGCAAAGCGGTCGGCTACCAATACGTCCTTCCATTATTTCAAGCTTTTCCACTCGAAAGTGAGGAATTGACTAGTTCACACTCTTTCTAAAGTCTAGCAATTATCTGTTGAACGTCGTTGTGTTTCGCTCCCTGATTATAGGAATATATAGGAATATTCGAGATGTTGATCAAATTCAGCTTCTAATTTTCCAGCAACTCTGTGCGAAGCACCGTCAAGTTGCGGCGAAGCGTAAGATTCTTCCGCTCTGCCGGCGAACTAAACTCACGCTCTCTGGTGGGAGAATGTTCGCATGCAGGCCAGGGCATCGGATGAGGATCGTCGACCCGGATCGTTTGAGAGTGCGATCAAGATCGGCTTATTCCGTCCATACGAGTTCACCCGGCCGATCCCAAAGCTATTACGGCAAGCTTTGGGTGTCAGGAATGGGTTGGTAAAAGTGTACTGGCGTCACATGGAAACCGTGCCGTTCCCAGACCGGAAAGATCTCGCGAAATTTTACCCTGTGCAGGCAGCGAGGCATGACCTCTGCGATAAACCGGGATTGTTCTGTCATGTCGATGTTTCCGCGCATTACTTCGTCTGCAAGGTTGCGCAGAACCGTCGGCGCGGAATCCATATCACGTCTGACCCTTACTGAGTCAATGGGCGTATCCGGCTGGCTGGCGGCGTAGAGGCGGAAGTCATACACTGTCGAAGGCGCGGTCCGGGAAATTTTCCTATTCCCGGATTGTCCTCAGCTGACCAGCTGTTCATAACCAGGAGAAGTTGAAACACGAATCTCCGCTCTAGCCTGATCGTTCGTTTCCCATGAAATCAGGACGTACCCTTCCCCGAGAGGAATGGGATTCGGGTTCGCGCTGATTTTCCCTGTGATCG
>QHOW01000048.1 GCA_003219435.1 Verrucomicrobiota bacterium
ATTGCGGTCGCGATGACTCTTCTGGTTGCGGGCGGATTGATGTTGCGGAGCTTCAACCGGCTTCAACATGTCGATCTTGGGTTTAGGCCGGACCATGTCCTAACTTTGAAGATGGTACTGCCGGTCTCGAAATATTCAGAATACCGACAGCGAGTGGCGTTCGCCGACCAGTTCCTTGAGCGCGTTAAGAATTTGCCCGGCGTTATCTCCGCAGGCACAACGACGAACATTCCGCTTGAGCGCGAAATTGCCTACGACTCGGTCTTCGAAGTAGCGGGCCGGCCGCGCCCGAATCCTAACGACGTTCCCATTACGTCGCATCGTCTCGTTAGTCCGGATTATTTAAAGACACTTGGTGTGACCTTGATTAAAGGCAGGCTGATCGATGATCGTGATCGCGCGGACCGCTTGCCCGTGGTCGTGATCAGCGAAGAATTGGCGCGTCAAGCATGGCCCGGAGAAGAGCCGCTCGGCAAACGAATCAAGCGCGTTCGGGGCGATCAGAATTTTCCGTGGATGACGGTGATCGGCGTCATCAAAGACGTAAAAGAAGACCTTTTCAATTACCGGATTAACCGTCCGGTTTGGTACGTGCCGTACGCGCAATCAGAAAATAATTTTCCGTTGAACCTGGTGCTGCGGACGAGCGGCGATCCGGCGAGCGCGACTTCAGCGATACGCGAAGTGCTCCATGAGATCGATCCCGATCAGCCGATTTCGAACGTCATGACGATGAACGAAAATCTCAGCGGCGTTCTCGTGACCGAACGTTTCGGCGCGATCTTGATGAGCTTGCTGGCCGCGTCAGGTCTTTTGCTCGCCGCGCTCGGGCTTTACGGGGTGATGGCCTATTCAGTCTCGCAACGAACGGCCGAGATCGGTTTGCGCGTCGCGCTTGGAGCGCAGCGCACCCACGTGCTTAAACTTATCCTCGGGCAGGGGCTGAAGCTCGCATTGTTAGGCGTTGCGATCGGTCTAACCGCCGTTTGGTGTCTTACGCGGTTGCTTGCGAATTTGCTTTTCGGCGTCAGCGCGACCGACCCGACAACTATTGTCTCGATTTTATTGCTGTTTACGGGCGTTGCGCTCCTTGCTTGCCTCCTTCCGGCGCGGCGCGCCCTCGCTGTCGATCCAATTCAAGCGTTACGCACTGAATAATTTAGCCATGCAAAATCTTCGCCATTCTTTACGCAGTTTGCTCAAACAACCGCTCTTCAGCGGAATTGTTATCCTGACGTTTGCTCTTGGAATTGGCGCAAACAGCGCGGTGTTCAGCGTCGTCAATGCCGTCGTGTTGCGGCCACTCCCGTTTCCTCAGCCGCAAAATCTGGTCATGCTTTTGCTTTACGACATGCGTTCCGGCGCAACCGACCTCAATGAGGACCAGACCTGCTCCTATCCGGACTTTGCCGATTGGCGCTCACAAAATCGCGTCTTCGAACAAATGGGCATTTACACCAACAACAGTCTTACCACCCTGACCGATGGCGGGGAAGCGACCCACGTTCAGGGCGAGGCCGTCTCGGCGAATTTGTTTTCGCTGCTTCGGGTCCAGCCAATCCTGGGTCGCGGTTTTCTTTCAAAGGAAGATGAACCGGGAAATCGCGTTGTCATTTTGAGTTATGCCTTGTGGCAGGGACGGTTCGGCGGCGATCCCGGGATCATCGGTAAGTCACTGACGTTCAACGGAGAAAAATTCGCGGTGGTTGGAGTAATGCCCGAACGATTTGAATTTCCAATCGGCAAATTCAGCCCGGAGGTCTGGACGACGATGTCGATGTTGCGCGAGTCCAAGGACGGGGCCCGGCCGATGACCGAACAACGCGGCAATGATTTTCTGAAATGCGTCGCGCGTCTGAAGCCGGGGGTATCGCTTGATCAGGCGCAGGCTAACATCGACACAATCAGTGCGGCGTTGCGCCAGCAATATCCGGATTCGAACACCAACGTTGGTGTGAAAGTGGTGCCTGTGGCAAGGGCAATAGTCGGCGACGCTCATTCGGCTTTGATGATGCTTTGCGCGATGGCCGGATGCGTCCTGCTCATCGCCTGCGTCAACGTCGTCAATTTGCTGCTAGCGCGCTCGGTTTCGCGTCAAAAAGAAATCAGCATTCGGACCGCGCTCGGCGCCAGCCGCTGGCACATCGTCAAACAACTACTCTCCGAGAGCGTGCTCCTGAGTGCGGGCGGTGGCGTGATCGGGTTAATGATCGCGATCTGGGCGCTCGATTCATTGAAGGCATTTTTGCCGGCGAACATTCCACGGATCGCCGAAGTGTCGCCCGATCTTCGCGTTATTGCGTTTACAGCGCTTGTTAGTCTCGGCGCGGCATTGTTGGCCGGACTTTTGCCAGCGTGGCGCGCATCGCATCCGAACATCACGGGGTCGCTCAATGAAAACGTCCGCGGATCGACTGAAGGTTTGCACAGTGGTCGGACCCGCGCTCTGCTCGTGGTTGTTGAAATCGTCCTCGCGTTGGTGTTGCTCGCCAGCGCCAGTCTGCTTGTCCAAAGTTTTCTCCGCCTGCAGAAAGTGCATCCAGGTTTCGATCCGACCAATGTCGTCACTGTGCGCGTGGCATTGCCCGATTCCAGATACAGCAAGCCGGAACAGGCCGGAGAGTTTTTCAAAAAACTGCTCGCGAACGTGTCTGCGTCACCCGGGATCAATTCAGCCGCGGGCGCGTGGTGGATTCCGCTCAGCGGCAGCGAGATCGTTTTCACTTTTAACATCGAAGAGCGGCCGTTACCGAAATCGCAGCAACCAATGGCGCAGGTCAACGTCGTCACGGCCGACTTTTTCAAAACCGTGCGCGTCCCGCTCTTGCGGGGCCGCGACTTCAACGCGCACGACGATCGCAACGCTCCCCGGGTTGCGATTGTAACGGAGAGTTTCGCCAAGGAATTCTTTCCCGGTGAAGACCCGGTCGGCAAACGGATCACGCCAAACGGATCAGCCGAGCCTGGCGACCCACCGACGCGCGAGATCGTCGGTGTTGTTGGAGACCTGCATCTGATCAGTTTGGGCGCGGCACCGAAGTCCCAGATTTACTTGCCGCACGAGCAATTCGGCATCGGGATGATGTCGATCTTCGTGCGCAGCCAAATGAGTCAATCGTCGTTAATGACCACGTTGCGACGCGCGATCGATGCAATCGACAAAGACGTTCCAGTTTATCGGATGCGCACGCTGCCCGATTACCTTTCTCAATCTATCGCCCAGCCGCGGCTGAACGCGATGCTGGTCGGTCTTTTCGCGCTAGTTGCGCTGCTCCTCGCCGGCGCCGGAATTTTCGGAGTGATGAGCTACTCGGTCACGCAACGCACTCAGGAGATTGGAATTCGCCTCGCTCTCGGCGCGCAACGTTACGATGTGCTGCGCCTGGTCATTGGCCAGGGGATGCGTTTCGTCGGTCTCGGTCTGCTCCTCGGTCTGATTGGCGTGTTTGCCTCCATGCGTTTGCTCCGGAGCCTGCTTTTCGGCGTCAGCGCAACTGATCTGCTGACGATGTTTGTTATCACTGTAATTCTTACCGCCGTCGCGTTCGTCGCCTGTTTGTTGCCGGCGCGCCGCGCAACTCTGGTCGATCCAATTCAAGCCTTACGTACTGAATGACATGAACGATATTCGTTTCGCTTTTCGTAAGCTTCGCCAGTCACCGGCCTTCACTACGATCGCCGTCATAACGCTCGCTCTCGGAATTGGACTGAACACGGCCATCTTCAGTTTGATCAACGACCTTTTTCTGCGCAGTCTTCCCTTTAAGGAGCCATCGCGTGTCGTCCACTTGTATGGCGGCGACAAGGCGCGCGATCTCGTCGACATCGGCGTATCAGCGCCGCGCTATCAACATTTTCGAGACGGCCAAACTATTTTCGACGATTTGGCCGCTGAAAATTTCTTTGCCTTTACTCTGACCGGCTTGGGTGACCCTGTCCAAATCTTTGGTGGCAGATTGACCTCTAACTACTTTGATGTTTTGGGAGTTCGGCCGATTCGTGGACGTAATTTTTTGCCGGAGGAAGAAGAGGGCGCGGATGTAGCGCTCATCACTAAAAATTTCTGGCAGAAACGGCTCAGCGGTGATCCAAACGTGATCGGCCGCAGCATCACACTCGATGGTACGGCTCATACCATCGTTGGCGTTCTTCCTAATATGTCGGCAAGCTGGTTTGGGGCGAATCCGATCGCCGAAGTTTGGACGACAAAACCGTTCCAGCTTCCCGGATTCACCTACGAGCGGATGATGCGCGGAACCAGTTTTCTCCGCGTCGTGGGGCGATTGAAGCCTGCTCTCACCGTGAAGCAGGCGCGCGCCGCGATGTCTTCCCTCGATCGAAGTTATGGCACGCAATATCCGAACAAGATCGACAGTTCGTTTTCAACGACGCTCAAGACGTTGCCCCAGGACGTGACGGAGAATATTCAAGCGGGTTTCGCCACACTGTTCGCCGCGGTCATTTTTGTCTTGCTGATCGCCTGTAGCAATGTCGCCAATCTGTTATTGGTCCGTTTCAGCGGTCGCCGCCGCGAGATCGCATTGCGGATGGCAATCGGTGCATCGCGCGGGAGCATCATAAAGTTGTTTGTCTTTGAAAGTTTACTCGTAAGCGCATTTGCCGGAGCCGTGGGGGCGGTGCTGGCCTGGCAATTGGTGCCGCTCGTTCCGAGAATGGCAGCCAATTTCCTGCCATTCGAGGCGAACACCGCGACTAGTTTGTCACTTCCAGTTCTTGGTTTCACGATCGCGTTGTCGATGTTGACCGGCTTGTTGATGGGACTTTATCCGGCGCTCCAAGGCTCGCACGCGGACCTGGTTGATGGTCTCAAAGAAGGCGGGCGCGGGACCAGCGGCAGCGTGCGTCAGCAGCGTTTCCGCAAAATCCTCGTCGGCGCGCAGGTCGCGCTGTCGGTAACTCTGCTCGCAGGCGCAGCACTGCTCATCACCAGTTTCATCCGTTTGAGCCAGCAGAACATCGGGTTTCGCTCCCACAATCTTTGGACCGGAGCAATCACGTTGCCGGTTTCGCAATATCCCGACGCCGCATCTCGTCAGCGTTTCGTCGAGCAAACTCTGAGCGCGTTGCGCGACATTCCAAGTCTCCAAAGCGCGACTATCAGCGGCGATATTCCGTTGAATGGCGGCAACCGGACGCTCTACGCGCGGGGCGATCGTGATGTCCCGCCGATAGAGCAACGCGCGAACGCTCCAAGCCACGATGTTGCGCCGGGTTTCTTTAAAACATGGGGAATTCCGCTCCTGGCCGGTCGTGAATTCGACGAGCACGACACCGCTGAGGGCCAAAATGTAGTTTTGATCAGCCAAACCGGCGCAAAGAAAGTTTTCCCGAACGAAAATCCTATCGGCAAAACGTTGTTAGTGACGAGCCTTGCTGTTCCCGCCGAAATTGTCGGCATCGTTGGCAATATCCGGTCGCAACGAGTTAAAGAGGAACCGGGCATGGAATTTTATCGGCCGTGGGCGCAGGAAAATTTCCCTTTCGTTAACGTGGTGGTTCTAAGCAATTTAAAAGTCGACGCGGTGACAAAGCTGGTTCAATCCGCGCTGGCCAAAGTGGATCCCAGGCTGGCAATTGCGTTGCCGCAAACGATGGACGCCGTGGTCGCTCAGGCACTTGGCCAGGCGCGTTTGATGATGTGGCTGCTCGGAATCTTTGCCGGAGTCGCGCTTCTTCTGGCGAGTATTGGAATTTACGGCGCGGTCGCTTACACAGTGGAACAGCGCACCGGCGAAATTGGCGTCCGGATGGCGCTCGGCGCGCAAACCCGCGACGTGTTGCGCCTGGTCGTGAATCAGGGAATGAAACCGGTTGTCATTGGACTGGCGATCGGGATCGTCTCAGCATTCGCGCTCGGTCGCCTAATTGCGTCGCAACTCTACAAGGTTTCATCGTACAATCCGGCCTTGCTCGGCGGGGCGACGGTCTTGCTCGCTGCCATCGCCTTGGTTGCATGCTTATTGCCGGCGCGTCGCGCCTCTATGGTCGATCCGATCCAAGCTTTGCGTACCGAATGACGACGAACTCTTTGACTTAAAATTGAGATGAACGATCTGCGTTTTGCCTTCCGTCAACTGACAAAGGATCCCGCCTTCACCATAATTGCGGGAATCACGCTTGCGCTTGGGATCGGCGCGAACACGGCTATCTTCAGCGTGGTCAACGCGGTGCTGCTTCGACCTCTGCCCTATCCGGACCCGGGAAAGCTAATCGTCCTCCGCGAAACAACGGACGCTTTTACGTGGGGATCAGTTAGCTATCCAAACTATCTCGACTGGCGCGAAGCGCAGCGCGGGTTCACCGATCTCGCGCTGGTTCGGCGGGACGCTTTTAATCTTTCTACGGCGGGTGGTGAAACCGAGCCGGGTCAGGTTGCCGGGGCGCGGGCGACAGCGAATTATCTTTCGATCATGCAAGTTTTACCCCGCCTTGGACGCGATCTAACCGAACGCGATGATCAGGCGGGCAGCGCCAAAGTTGTCATGATTAGCGAACGTCTTTGGCACGAACGTTATGGAGGATCTCCGAGCGCCATCGGCCAAAGGTTGATTGTCGATACAGTACCGCGCGAAATCGTGGGCGTTTTTCCGAGCGCGCTGCGCTATCCGCGCAACACCGAAATCATTCTGCCTCTTGCTGAGCTGCGTGCTGCCGAAAATGTCTTGCAACGCGATAATCATCCCGGTTTTACCGCGATCGGTCGCTTGAAGCCGGGCGTGACTTTGCAGCAGGCAAACGCCGACATGGAAAGCATCGCGCGCGAGCTTGAGAGAAAATATCCTCAATCGAACACGAACCGCCGTATCAGGACGCAGCCGTTATTGGAAGTGGCGGTGGGCGATTATCGCCATTCCCTCAACTTGCTGCTCGCCGCTGTCGGTTGCGTTCTGCTGATCGCCTGCGCGAATGTGGCAAACCTGCAACTGGCTCGCGCACTCGCGCGGAGCAAGGAACTCGCCGTCCGCGCCGCCTTGGGCGCAAGCCGCTGGCGTCTGGCCCGCCAGCTCCTCACCGAAAGCACTGTGCTTGCATTCGTCGGGGCAGTGCTCGGAGTGATTCTCGCCATCTGGGGTCTCGATGCGGTTCTGGCATTGAGTCCGCCAAAAGTACCGCGCTTTCAAGAAACGCGGATCGACCTCCGGGCGTTGTTTTTTACCGCGAGCATCGCGCTCGGTTCCGGATTGCTCGTCGGAATATGGCCGGCCTGGCAGATCTCACGCACCGCTTCTTTGACAAATGCGCTCCATGAAGTGGGCATGCGCGGTGGAAGCGGTGGAATTCGCCGGCATCGAGCACGCGCCATCCTTATGGTCACGCAAGTGGCGCTCGCTGTCATCCTGCTGGCCGGAGCTGGATTGACCCTGAAGAGTTTTTGGCGGGCCAAAGCGAACCTCTCGGATTTGAACCGCGCGGGATTCTCACGATGCTGATTTCTCTGCCAAAGGCACGCTACGATAAGCCGGAAAAAATCGCGGCATTTCACGTCCAGCTTCTGGAGCGGGTCCGCAGTTTACCCGGAGTAGCCGGGGCGGCTATCGGCGCAAATGTCCCGTTCGATAACACCGAATGGGACAGCTCATTCTATATTACCGGAGCACCAAAACCTCAGCCCGGTAAGGAGCCATCCACTGAGGTCAACATTGTTTCGCCGGATTATTTCCGGATACTGGGGATGCCGATTCTTCGCGGTCGCGGCTTCGGACCGCAAGACGTCGCCGGTCGTCCGCGCTCGATCATCATCGACGAGTCATTTGCCAGGCGCTACTTCCCGAATGTCGATCCTATTGGCCGGCATCTGGATGACAATCAAAGCATGGACAAGAATGCGCCGCCGCTGACGGTTGTCGGCATTGTGCCGCGCACACGCAACGAAGCGCCTGGCGAAGAAAACGTGGAGCGATTGCATCTTCCGCAGATGCATTTCTGCGCTGCGCAATTCCCGGCTGAAGAGAACACGTTGCTCGTAAAAGTTTCTTCGGGCGATCCGCTGGCGTTGGCCAATGCGATCAAGAAAGAAGTAATCGCCATCGATCCCGATCAGCCGGTCGCTGCAGTCTCGACTATAGAAAAGAACATCGGCGAGAGCCTGGTAGCCCGTCGATTGACGATGACCTTGCTCGGCGTGTTCGCGGGCGTCGCTCTCGTCCTCGCCAGCGTCGGTTTGTATGGCGTGATGGCTCTGAGCGTCACGCAGCGCACACGCGAGCTCGGCATTCGCATGGCGCTCGGCGCGGCACGCCGGGACGTTTTCCGCCTCGTCCTTGGACAGGGCATGATCTTGGTTTCTCTGGGGATTGGCCTGGGATTGATTGGTGCGATCGCTGCAAGCCGTGCGTTAAGCAGCCTGCTTTACGGCATCGGTGCACTCGATGTTTCCGCACTTGCCATCGCCATTGCTTCGCTCACGTTTGTCGCGCTGCTCGCGTGTTGGCTGCCCGCCCGCTGCGCCACACTGGTCGATCCCATTCAAGCATTGCGCACCGAATGAAATCAGCAATCTCATGAACGACCTTCGCTATGCGCTTCGCCAGCTTCGGAAATCACCGGGCTTCACATTTGTCGCGGTGATCACCCTCGCGCTCGGCATCGGCGCCAACAGCGCCATCTTCAGCGTAGTCAATGCGGTGCTCCTGCGTCCGCTACCATATCCGGAAGCAGATCGCATCATGGTGTTGAACGAATCTTCCGGGCCAGGTCAGGATTTTTCTGTCGCGCTGCCGGATTATTTCGACTGGCAAAACGACAACACGGTTTTCCAAGATCTCGCCTGCACGCATAAAGAGTCGCGCAACCTCGGCGGCATTCCTGGCCGCGAAGCGGAGCGCGTTTCCTGCGCCTCGGTCACGAAAAATTTCTTTAACGTCATTGGTCTGTCGCCGGAACTCGGGCGCGTGTTTAGCGAAGACGAAGACAAAGTCGGCGGCCCGCCGGTGGTCGTGATCAGTGACCGATTGTGGCAGCGTGCCTTTAATCGCGATCCGAATGTGATCGGTCGCTCGTTTAATTTTCACGATTCGAACTTCACCATTGTCGGTGTGATGCCGGCGCAGATGACTTCGCCGCAGGACACCGACGCGTGGTTCTCCCTGACGAGACGAAGCAACAACCCGGCGTGGATGGATCGTTCGCATCATCCGATGATGTTTGTCTGGGGCCGGCTCAAGCCCGGCGTGACGGTCGAGCAAGCGCGGACCGAGATGAAAGCAATCGCGGCGCGGTTGGAAAAAGTTTATCCGGCGACGAATACACAGGTTGGCGTTGTCGTCATGCCGTTGCTCGAAAATCTGGTCGGCAAATATCGCACGAATCTCGCGCTTCTTGTCGGCGCGGTTGGATTGGTTCTCCTCATAGCTTGCGCAAATCTGGCGAATCTGTTTGCTGCACGCGACACCGCGCGCGCGAGAGAGTTTGCTATTCGCGCCGCGGTCGGAGCGAGTCGTGTCCAAATCGTTAGGCAGCTTCTGGTCGAAAGTTTTGTCATTGCGCTGTTGGGCGGAATGCTGGGAGTGTTCATCGCGCTTTGGGTGCGGGACGCGCTCATCGCCCTGGCTCCGCACGACATCGCGCGCTTCCAGGAAATTTCGTTCGATCTGCCCGTTCTCGTTTTCGCTTTCCTCATCGCGTCGCTCACCACCGTCTTGTTCGGCTTGTGGCCGGCGTGGCAAACTTCGCGCGCGGATGTGCAGCTCGCGTTGAAAGCCGGCTCGCATTCCAGCGGCGATGCACCTGCGGCGAAACGGACACGCGATTGGCTCGTCATCAGCGAGATCGCGCTCACACTCACACTGCTCATCGCGGCGGCGCTGGTTCTGAAAAGTTTCTCGCGCATGCAATCGCTTCAGCTGGGCTACGAGCCGCGCGGATTACTAACCGCCAGAATCGAGCTCGCCTGGAAAAATTATCCAACGCGGGAAAAGATCGACACGTTTGCAAAAGCTATTCTCGAAAGAATTCGTGCACTCCCTGGAGTACAAAACGTAGCCCTCGGATCGAACTCGCCGCTCATGGGTGGCTGGCAAACAGGCTTCCTGCGCGAAGGTGCAGCGCAGCCGGGGCCTAACCAAATGCCGAGCGCCGATCTCGAAGTGATCGCGGGCGATTATTTCGCCACGTTCAAAACGCCGCTGCTGCGGGGTCGCACCTTTAACCAACGCGATACCACAACTTCACCGCGCGTCGTTATCATCGATCAAGCGTTGGCCGAGCAATATTTCCCTAACGAGGATCCCATCGGGAAACGTCTCTCGGTCGATGCGGGCAACGATGAAGAGGGCTATGTGTTGCATGAGATCGTTGGTGTGGTCGGGCGGATGCGTTTTCATTCCATCGATGAAATGGCGCCGCTGCCGCTGATTTACTGCGCCCAATCGCAGGCGCAACGCACCAGCCTCACGCTTCTCGTTCACGCAGGCGCCGGTTTGATGTCGCTCGAAAAACCGATCCGCGATATCGTGCGCTCGATCGATCCGGCGCAACCGGTTTTCGATATGCGGCCGATGCTCGACCGGCTGCGCGAAACCTGGGGCGCTCAACGCCTGCTTAGTTTTCTCTTCTGCGTTTTCGCCGGTCTCGCTCTGACCCTTGCCACCATCGGACTCTATGGCGTTCTCGCGTACACCGCGCTCAAGCGTGTGCCGGAAATCGGCCTGCGTCTTGCGCTTGGCGCTACGCGCGGGAATATTCGTACGCTAATCTTAAGTCAGGGCGTGCGATTGCTCGCGATCGGATTAGTCATCGGGCTCGCGGGCGCGCTGGCGTTCTCGCGCGTGCTCGGAAGTTTTCTCTTCGAGGTCAAAGCGATTGATCCCTTAATTTACGCCGCTGTCAGTACTCTCCTCGCGCTCGCTGCGATTCTGGCTTGCTGGCTTCCGGCGCGTCGCGCTTCCCGCGTCGACCCCGTGGTAACGCTGCGCGCCGAATGAAATCAGAAATCGACAAACAGAAATCAGAGAATCCGTGAATGATTTTCGCTTCGCGCTCCGCCAGCTTGTAAAATCTCCCGGCTTCACGGCCGTTGCGATCCTCACGCTCGCGCTTGGCATTGGAGCATGCACCGCAGTGCTGAGTTTGGTCAACGCTTTGCTCATTCGGCCGCTGCCTTATCGCGCGCCACAGGAACTGGTGCTGCTCTGGCAGAAGTTTTCGGCCCAAGGCCTCGATCAAATTCCTGTCTCGGCGCCAGAGTATCTCGACTACGAAAAACAAACAACCAGCTTCGAACACATCGCAGCGTTCGATTACACAGATCTGAACCTCACCGGTGGCGACCTGCCCGAGCGCATTCAGAGTGCCGTCGTAGCGCCGAGTTTGTTTCCGCTTCTCGGGGTTGCGCCGATTCAGGGTCGTTTTTTCACGAACGACGAATTCGGCGAAGGCCGCGATAACGTCGTGATTTTAAGTGCGAGACTGTGGCAGCGCCGTTTCAATTCCGATCCAAATCTGATCGGCAAACAAATCGCGCTAAACGGCAGCAATTTCACCGTCATCGGGATCATGCCGGCGAAGTTTCAATTTCCATTGCCGCTATTCGGAATTCAGGGCGGCACTTTTGCAGGACCCGTTGATATTTGGAAGCCGATCGCATTTACAAAAAATGAATTGGAATCGCGCGGCTCACGCAGCTACGGCGTCATCGGCCGGTTGAAGAAGGGGATCTCGTCCGCTCAAGCGCAGGTGGAGATCGACACCATCCACGCGAACTGGCTCAAACAATTTCCCGATAACTACAATGCCGATGTACGCTTCGGCGGCACACTTTATCCGCTGCACGAACAGGTCGTCGGTGGAATGCAGACGGCGTTGCTCATCCTGCTTGCTGCTGTCGGCGTCGTGCTTCTGATCGCGTGCGCAAATCTCACGACCATGCTTCTCGCGCGTGCCGGTGCGTGTGAGCGCGAGTTTGCCATCCGTGTCGCACTCGGTGCGACGCGGACGCAGATCCTGCGTCAGATTCTTTGCGAGAGCGTGCTGCTGGCAGTAATCGGCGGCGCGGCCGGTTCGTTGCTTGCTGTATGGGGTCTCGATCTGCTTCGTGCGATCGGCGTGCAAACCGTTCCGCGCATTGCGGAAGCCAATCTCGATGTGCGCGTGCTTGTTGTGATGCTCGCTGTCTCAATCGGCACTGGGATTCTCTTCGGAATCATTCCCGCGCTCGCCAGTGGCAATCCCGAAGTAACCGAGGCACTGAAAGAAGGTGGGCGGACTTCCACCGCAGGCGTCCCGCGCAATCGTGTCCGAAACGCGCTGGTCATTGCGGAAGTTGCCATGGCGCTTGTGCTGCTTGTGAGCGCTGGGTTGCTCATGAAGAGCTTTGCACGTCTCCAAAACGTCGATCCCGGTTTCAATTCGCGCAACGTGCTGACCACGGAGATCGCATTGCCGGTAGCGAAATATCCCCGCGGCAAACCGGTCGCCGATCTTTTCGCAGAAGCGACCCGCCGCATCAATGCGCTTCCCGGAGTCGAAACCGCCGCATTCACTTCGATCCTGCCCTTGAGCGGAACGAACAGCGACAGCTCGTTCGCGATCGAAGGACGCAATCCCATGGCGGAGAAAGTTTATCCCGATGAGGAAATCCGCGTGATCACGCCGGAGTATTTCCAAGTGCTGAAGACCTCGCTTCTGCGCGGTCGCGCTTTCACCGATGCCGACACTGCGGACTCGCCGAAAGTCGTGATCATCAATGAAGCGATGGCAAAAAAATGGTTTCCAAACACCGATCCAATCGGAAAACGCATCACATTTAGCGATCCGCGCAAACCCGACGTGGAATGGGTCACGATTGTGGGCGTCGTCGCTACGATGCGGCATCGCGGGCTGGAGGAGGAAGGCAAGCCGGAGTATTATCTGCCGCACACCCAGCGTTCCAATCGCGCGATGGTGCTCGCGGTCCGCAGCAAGCAGGACCCACGTTCGCTCACCTCCGCCATCCGTGATGAGATCCGGCGGATGGATCCTGATTTGCCGGCGGCCAATGTGCGGACGCTCGAGCAGGTTACGTCCGATTCCATCGCACCGCGTCGGCTTTCAGTTGTGCTGATCGGCGTGTTCGCCGCGGTGGCGCTGGTGCTCGCGGCGGTCGGAATTTACGGCGTCATGTCGTTTCTGGTTGTGCAGCGCACGCACGAAATCGGAGTGCGGATGGCACTGGGTGCGCAACGAAGCGATGTCCTGCGGCTTGTGATGGGGCACGCGCTGCGGCTGGTACTCATCGGCGCGGCGATCGGGCTTGCCATTGCGCTCGTTTCCAGCCGGGCGTTGCAGGCGATGCTGTATAACGTCGGCGCATTCGACATATCGACGTTCGTCTTGGTTACGTTGGCGCTCGGCTCGGTGGCGCTCCTCGCCAGTTATATTCCCGCGGTCCGCGCTACCCGCGCCGACCCGATGATCGCGCTTGGTCACAACGGCTGATTTATCATGATCAAACTCAAAAATCTCGAACGCTTTTATCCTTTGACGAAGGAAAAGTTTTTTTACGTCTTGCGCGACATCAATCTCGAAATCCAGGAAGGCGATTTTGTCTCGATTATGGGCCCGTCCGGCGCCGGCAAATCGACGCTGTTGCATATCCTCGGCATGCACGACCACGGTTGGACCGGTGAATACTTTTTCGAGGAAACCGCAGTGCACAATTTGAAACCGAAAGAGCGAGCGACATTGCGAAATGAGCAGATTGGTTTCGTGTTTCAGCAGTATCACCTGCTCGATGACCTGACGGTTTACGAGAACCTCGATATTCCGCTGTCATATCGCCATTACAGCAAAAGCGAGCGCACTGCACTCGTGGCTGACATGCTCGATCGTTTCCAAATCGTCGGCAAAAAAGACCTGTATCCGCGTCAGCTTTCCGGAGGACAACAGCAGCTTGTCGGCGTTGCTCGCGCGATCATCGCCGAACCAAACCTTCTCCTCGCGGACGAGCCCACCGGAAACCTGCACTCAAGTCAAGGCGAAGAAATCATGGGTCTCTTCCGTAAGCTCAATGACGAAGGCATGACCATCATCCAGGTCACGCATTCGGAGAAGAACGCGTCCTACGGGAAACGCATCATCCAGTTGCGCGATGGTTGGATCGTTAACTGAAAATGACGAAGCCCGAATGACGAAATCCGAAACAATGACGAAGCCCAAAGGTCGAAAAGGTGCTTGCGCCTTTATTGATTCGTCCTTGGGTCATTCCTTCGAGCCTCGTCATTCGGGTTCCGTTGTTGGTAAATCGCGAATCAGCAGTCAACAATCAGAAATCCCATGAACGATCTCCGCTTTGCTCTTCGGCAATTGCGCAAAGCTCCGGCGTTCACGCTGACATGGCCCTCGGCGCGCAACCCAGCGACATCTTGGGGCTGATTCTGCGGCAAACTCTCGTCCTCGTTTCGACAGGCATGCTCGCCGGAATGGCGGCCGCGCTGGGTGGGACGCGCCTCTTGGTAAGCGTCCTTTACGGCGTTGGTGCGACCGACCTCCTGACTTACGGAGGCGTTCTGCTTTTGTTAGGCGGGGCGGCCTTCCTAGCTAGTTATCTTCCAGCGCGCAGGGCAACGAAAGTCGACCCAATGGTCGCTTTGCGGTACGAATAATTCTTCAGAATTTTGTTGCCATCCGGCGGTGGAGACGCGCGTGCTCGTCTGCACGCAAAAACTCCGCCGAGCGGCCGGCCGGGCCAGGTTAAGATGCTCGGCGGAGTCTCTCTCTGCCTCAAAATTTGCAGACAGGCGTGCGCTTAATCACAGATGCCTCTGCATCGCGCCTGCGGAATCGAAGTGGCTTGCCTCTACACCTGCTCCATCGACGGAGTTTCGTCTTCATCATCGTCCTCATCAGCCGATTCATCTTCATCGACATCGGCTCGCGGCGCGACTGTCGGCAAATCGTTTTGCCGCAATGTTTCGTAACGCTGACGAACTTCTGCCGGCACTTTGTCGAGGTCCTCTTTCGTTTCGACTGGTCCGCTGAAGAGCAGTTTGCCCTGCGGATCCTTTGCCGTGAGCAGTTTTTTCCCATCCACGGTTTCCAGTTTCATCTCGCCCTTGTCATCCGAGAAAACGATCTGCGCTTTACCAAGGTCGATCCTGGTGGCCTTTATCGCGCCGTTGTCGCTGCTCAAAATGCGGATCTCCCGCGCGGCACGACGGGCGTCTTCGCGCGCGCGTCTCGCTGCTTCGTGAGCTTTCAGCACCGCCTCACGCATGACGCCATGTTGCGCGTCGCCTAACTGCTCGTGCAATTGTTGCTTCAAATCCTCCATTCGCTCGCCGAGATCACCTACATCGTCGAAATCCCAGTGCCATTCGTGTTTGTCTCCAGGATTCGACGAGTGGCGTTGCGGCACTTCTTTCTTAGTGAGCTTGACGGTGATCTTTTGCTCCTGCCCTTTGCGCAGAATCGTGAGCGTCACGTCGGTACCTTCGGTGAAGGTTTGGAGGAGCTTTCGCAATTGACTGGGCTCGATCAGAATCTGGTCGTTCAACATCTTGAGGATGTCGTTCTGTTGAACCCCAGCCGCGGCCGCTGGGCTATCCGGCACCACGTAATCGACAACCAACCCAAAGCCTTTGGCCAGGCCAAGTTGTTCGCTTACGACACTCGGCACTTGCGATGTCTCCACGCCGAGAAACGTCACCGGAACTTTCGGTGCTCTTTCATGGTGACCCGGCCGTGCCGGAACACTGGGCGGTGCTGGCAAACCGGGCTGGGAAGGGGAGGCTGGGGGTGAGGGTGGCGTTTGCGCAAATCCCGCGATCGACAGGAAAGCGATGGCTGCGATGATAGTGATGGGTTTTGTTTTCATGGTTTTGTTTGGTTGAATTATTGGCCGGAAACTGGAATGAAGACGACTTCTTCGCTGGGGTAAGAGACACGGAGCGATGCGCCAGTGGCGGGGTTACGCCACCGCCACGTCTCCTTCGTCTGATAACGAAGGCGCCGCAGCGGTTGCTCCGAGCGGTTCGTGAATTGCAATCCCTCGTCGCGCGTGTTGTAAACGACCTGCGTCGCACCGGCAGGAATAAATTTGTCGGACGATCTCGATCCTTCGATACCACGGCCGGCAGGCAGGAGCGATCTTGTTTTCGGCGCAGGTGAATTCTGCACAATGCTTTTGGATGGTCCTTGCCTGAGATCCGTGTTGACTTTTGCGAGCAAAAGCAAAACCGCCGCCGCCGCGAGACCGAGACCGAGCGCCGCATAGTTTACCCGAAAACGATCTGGCCGGATGATCTTGGCGCTTTCCGAATTCACCATTGCTTCCTCGACGCGCGCAAAAAGGACGGGCGAAGGCCGCGCTGGCCGCAGCTTCTTCAATTCATTCTCAAGCTCGGAAAAATCGCTCATTGCGGTTGCAAACTTTTCTTTAAGCCGGCCAGGGCGTACCGATAACGTGACGCGGCGGTATTTTGAGAAATGCCCAGCGCGCTCGCGATCTCGGCAAAAGTGAGTTCGTTCCAGATTTTCAAAACGAGCACCTCCCTTTGATCGTGCGGCAACGAATCCACTGCCGCGGCGAGCGCCGATTGCGTCTCATCTTCCAATTCGAAGTGCGGCTCGATGGTTGACTCGGTTTCAGCAAAAACATTGGCCTCGCGTCGAGCGCGGCGCCTGTCGCGACGGATAAAATCGAGAGCGATGGAGCGCACCGTGGCGTAGAGCAACGCGCGGTTGTCAACGTTGTGATTGCGCCGCCAGAACTTGACGAAAGCTTCCTGGACAATGTCCTCGGCATCGGCCGCTGATCGCGTCCATTGCCGGGCGAACAGCAGCAAGCCGGGAGCGACTTCAGAAAAACAACTCTTCCAATCTTCATGAGTAGCGACATTCTCCATGACCTCTTCACGGTCTTTCATATCTAAGACGCCGCCAAATGCAGATTTTGTCTAAGTAGGGGTGCTTTTTTTGATTGGACGTTTAGCACCAAAAGCGGCAGAGCACTGCCGCACTCCAAAATGTCGCCGTCGACGCACATTAAGCGCTTGCGTCTTGGAGTGCGGTGCTCCGCCGCTTTCAATTTTTACCGCGAGCTGCATGGGTCCCTACGCAGCAAATACGGAAGCTTCGACATCCCTTCATCCCTCCGATCGGACTATCACTTTTTTGGAATCGCTCGCAAAATCAAATTGCCCAGCCAGTCTGGGTTGGCGACGCCCTCGCGGTACGCATTCAATGATTCGACGGAAGAATTAACGCGTAAATTGCTGTAGGAGCCGTCGGCGTTTTGCCAGCGCTCGTGCCAATAAACAGCGGCTTTGATGCGCGGATAACGTGTGCGAAGCAGCTGGAGCCCCTCTTTAATCCAGTCAGTTTTGCCGAGCCCGCCGCCTTCTGTCGAATGGGTAAATTCACCCGTCGCCCATTCCGCAATCATGATCGGCTTCTTCGGATCAAGCCTGCCCATTTCCTTATACGGCCAATCCACCAGCGAAGGAATATTCGGGTTTGGCTCGTCCTTGTATTGCTGTCCATAAACGCTGAGGCCGAGCCAATCGACATAATCGGAACCGGGATAGTAAGCAGGCGCGCAGTTCCAAGTCTCATATGGGTAAGGATAATTATTTGTGTGAAACATCCATTTGATGTTTGTCGCGCCGCGTGCGCGAACACGATCGACCACGTGGCGGTAGGCTCTCCGGAAGGTTTCAGGGCCTTTCCAATTGTTGTGCTCTTTGTCCCATTCGGCGCCGCCGTAGTAAGCTCCCGACCAGGGGAACCATGTCCCATTCATTTCAACGCCGAATACCACGATCAATGCATGCCCAAACGCTCGGGCGGCATCAGCCCACTTATCGATGTATGCATCCCACTTGCCGGCGAGGATCTCGTTCAAACCGAACTTATCCGGCCCGCGATCCTCTTCATATGGCTTGTCCCAGGGCGACCAGAACACCAGTGGCAGCGAGCCGTGCCGCCAAATGACATTGAGATTGTCGGCGGGAAAATTTTGTTCTCCCCAATAACTTGACGAAGCGATGATGGCCTGATGTTTTCCCACCATCTGCTCGAAATCTTCAATCGCCTCGAGGGTGACGTCATCCTCTTCGTCGCCGAAATCCATGAATGCCCCTGTGTAAGCGCCATGTTCGGGAATCACAACCTCGACTGGGCCGTTTGGATTGAGAGGCGCCACGGCCGAAGGTCTGTGACATCCCAACGCCATGAACCCCAGTCCAACTGTTACAAAAGCGACTACTATAACATTTTCGGTTCGCATTCGACCCGCAAGTTTTCCGCAAAACTTATACCTGTCCAGCGGACGTATTCTGCCTTTACGGTGCTGGGTCATTATGCTGGGTTTTTGGCTCAACTCTGCCGGCATTCGCCAAATTTCAAGAAAACTAACCCTTGTTTGCCTCGCGTGTTTTCTCACAGGCACAGCGCCCTCGAGAGCAGGTGCGAGCGCAGGTTTGCGGAACTCCTTCCACGTCTCTGCCGTGGTGATTGCCGATCACCCAGTGAATAAATTCATACCGCCACGATCCATCGGCGCGGGGGTGGACGGCCACGAAAAAGGTGAATGTGCAAGAATGTTCACGGACAGCAACATCGCCGAAATGCGATCAGCCGGTTTAGGGCCTCTGACGTACCGGTTGCGCACCGAGTTGGCTGGCGAAGTTTGGCACTGGAATCCGCAGGGCACGTGGAGCGATCCAGTTCATCAGTGCGGCTATTGGACCTCGAACGATTCAACTCCCGATCCGATTAACCTTTCTTACGGATATCGTTTGCCCCGGCGCGGAAACACAATCGATCAAGCAAATGACGATGGTTACTCCCGGATCGCCGACGGCGACGAAAGTTCATTTTGGAAAAGCAATCCGTATCTCGATTCTCAGTTTACCGGAGAAGCCGGCAATACTCACCCGCAGTGGCTAGTCATTGATCTGGGGGCAGCCAAGCCGATTAACTCGATTCGGATTCATTGGGGCGCGCCCTACGCTGAGCAATACAGAGTGGAATACTGGTCGGGGGACGATCCCATGCACTTGCACAGCGATCAGAAGGATGAGTGGCGTCTGTTTTCAAACGGCGAAGTGAACCACGGATCAGGCGGTGACGAATCAACTCAGCTTTGTGCTAGGGCTCAGCCGGTTCGTTTTGTGCGGCTCGTGATGAACCGGAGTTCGCAAACAAACGCGCAAACCTCAAATGACATTCGCGACCGACTCGGGTTTGCGCTTCGCGAGATTGAGCTCGGGAAGACTGATACTCATGATCGTTTTCACGATTACGTCCGTCACGCGCCCGATCGACATCGGCAGACGGTCATTTATGTCTCATCGACTGACCCGTGGCATCGCGCAGAAGACATCGACTCCAACACAGAGCAGCCGGGCCTCGATTTCATTTTGCGTAGCGCGCTCACGAACAGTTTGCCCGTGCTCGTGCCAGTCGGTGTTTTGTACGACACGCCGGAGAATGCCGCCGCAGAGATTAATTATCTGCTGCGGCGCAATTATGATTTGGAAGGAGTCGAGCTGGGCGAAGAACCCGATGGACAATGGGTCTCGCCAGAGGATTACGCTGCGCTTTACGCCGGAGTCGCTCGCCGGCTCGACGCATTGAATCCGCGTGTAAAACTCGGCGGGCCAAGCCTGCAAAATTTTGACGAACAACTGCTCACCTGGGCCGACGAGTCCGGGAATCGTTCCTGGATGAATCGGTTTCTGAAATATGTTCGAAGCGCCGGAGTGCGCTTCGATTTTTTTTCCTTTGAGTTTTATCCATTCGACAACCTCTGTGCCGATGCTGCGCCGCAGCTGCTTGAAATCCCGTCGCGCCTCGGCTCGATGCTGGCCAGCTTGCGAACTGATGGCGTGCCTACTGACATCCCTTGGCTAATGAGCGAATACGGCTATTCCGTTTTTTCGGGAAGCCACGAGGTGGACATACAAGGCGCGCTTTTCAACGCAGACGCAATCGGAGCCTTCCTAACTTTCGGCGGCTCGAAGGCATATCAATACGGATACGAACCGAATTATCTCCAGGACGAGCTCAAGTGTTCCTGGGGTAATCTGATGATGCTTCAGTTGAATCCAAAAAATGATCAACTGAATCGCCTATCCGCTTACTATGCTGCCCAGCTCATCACCAAGGAATGGATGCAATCGACAAACGAGACACACGAAATCTTTCCGGTAGCCATAAAGCAGAAGAAGCCGGCGTCGTTATCTGCCGTCACAGTGTATGCGGTGCGACGACTGGATAAACGGTGGGCCTTGCTTGCGATTAACAAGCATCCCAACCGCGCAGCCCGGCTCAACGTGCAGTTCAGTTTGCCCGAGACGCGACAGCCGGTGGGTTTTATCGGTGACGTTGAGGTAATTCAATTTTCACGTCAGCATTACGCCTGGCGCGATGACGGACCAAACGGACATCCGATTCGCAGCCTGCCGCCCGCGCGTTCTTCGCGGCAAGCGTCGCCATCCTACGACCTGCCGCCCTATTCGCTCACTGTTCTGCGCGGAAAACTTCCAGATTGATCGGTTGGAAGTGCGCACGCCGCGCGCGCTGCGAGCTAAAGTGCGATCCGAAAGCGAAGTGCATCTGTGCCACCGTATTGTGC
>QHOW01000049.1 GCA_003219435.1 Verrucomicrobiota bacterium
CCAGCGCAACCTTGTCTTTGTAGAACCACGGCCCGCAACGGATGGTAACGAGTGAGCCGGTCGGATTGACCTTGAAATCCTGGAGCAACGTCGGCATGAGCGGCATGGCGTCGGGAAATTCTTCCCGGAAAAAGTCGCAGACTTGATCGTCGGTTTTGGTTGTGGCGAAGCTCCGTGGTCCTTCAAATTCCCAAAAGAGCGTGCAGGTAAACGAGCCGTCGGGGTTAGGGAGCGCGATCATCATGAAACTTTTGCGCGGCCAGATGTGGAGGGCGTTTTTTTCCATTTGCCACGAACCATCCCGCCCGGGTGGGATCATCAGCTCCTTGTAGCCGTGGGCGAGATAACTCTCGTCGTACTGGAAATTATCGATCTTGAGCTGCATCGATTGGCGCACAGCGGAAAACGCGCCATCGACCCCGATCACTGCGTCACCCCGTGCGCGAATGATTTTCGGATTTGCCGCTGAGACAGCGGCCCCTACGCCGTCGTCGGTTTCCTCCAAATGCGCGACCGCGCCATCCAGATCGACGTCGGTGCACTTGTGATTGAAATAGACTCGCACGGTCGGATAACGCTGAGCGGCTTCGATCACAGTCGTGTTGAGCGCCGCGCGCCCGATCGAGTTGATGCATTTTTTTGGATCGACATCGTAGGGGACAAATATTGGCGCCCGTCCCGCCCCGGCGGGATGAATCATGCGGCCGCGCATCGGGATCGCGTGCTGCAAGACTTCATTGGCAATGCCGATTTGTTCGAGCGCGTGAATCCCGCGGGTCGAGACGGCGAGATTGATCGAGCGCCCGCCGACAATATTGCCTTCGCGTGGATCGGTCCTGCGTTCGTAAAGATCGACATCGTATCCCCGCCGCCCCAAATACGCCGCTAGCAAGCCGCCAGCGAGGCCGCTCCCGATGAGAACAAATTTTGCTGGCATTAGGATATTCTTAACCGCGAATTACGCGGATATCACGAATGTTCAAATCGCTGTAGCCGCCTCGCTCTGCCGAGGCGAATGTTGTGTCTGCACGGGCGACAGAGCGCCGTGACTATTACTGAGGAACACAGTATGTCTTATATCCGATTCATTATTCCGTTGGTTTGCATTTTCATTATGGTTCAATCGTCGGGTGCTCAAACACCGGAGGCGAAACCTGATAAACCCAAGCAATTTATTTACGTGTTGCGACTCGTGCCGCGGCTGCATTCAGATTCGGCTTGGACGCAGGAAGACAAGATGGCGCTCGACCGGCACTTTGCTCGCTTTCAGCACGCCATCGAGAGGGGTGAACTGATCCTGGCGGGCCGCACTCGCGAGCCAGGAGACAAGACGTTTGGGATCGCGATTTTTGAGGCCAGCGATGAAACAGCGGCCCGAGAATTCATGGAAAGCGATCCTGCGGTGGTCGCCGGACTAATGACGGCGGAATTGCATCCATTCGCTGTTGCGCTGCAGCGCAAGACTCCCTAGTGCGTACCGCGACGTGTGAAGGATCATGAAGATTGTGTCCGTCAATGTTGGATTGCCGAGGGAAGTAACCTGGCAAGGTAAGGCCGTAACGACTGGGATTTTCAAGGAGGCGGTTAGCGGGCCGGTCATGATGCGAAAGTTGAATCTCGATGGCGACGGTCAAGCCGATCTGACTGTTCACGGCGGTGTGAGCAAGGCGGTTTACGCGTATCCGTCTGAGCACTACGACTATTGGCAGGCAGAGTTGCCGGGAGTCGATCTACCCTGGGGGATGTTTGGAGAAAATTTCACGACCGAGGAACTGCTTGAGGAAGCCGCTTATATTAGGGATAAATTCCGAATCGGCGAAACGGAAGTCATGGTCACCGAGCCACGAATGCCCTGTTACAAACTGGGCATCAAGTTTGGTCGCGCTGATATCATCAAGCGGTTTCTGGCGAGCCGTCGCACCGGTTTTTACTTTGCCGTGGTCCGTGGTGGGATGGTTGGCGCCGGAGATGCCGTCGAATTAATCGGGCGAGAGCAACAGGAGATCAGCGTTGCCGACATCACTCGCCTTTATGCTTTTGAGAAAAATGATCTGGAAAGCTTGCGTCGAGCAATCGAAGTCGAAGCGCTTCCGGAGAATTGGAAGGGATATTTTAAACACCAACTCGATAAGCGATTCTCATGACCGCGGATCACACGGGCATGACGGATATTCAAAACTGGAAGCTGGGATCGCGCTCCTATCGTAAATGCGACAGTCATAGACCGCCGCTACAGTAATTAACCGGTGTCATCGGCGACACTCGCGATTGATCCGAACCTCATTGATGTTCCGCCAGAATCTGGGCGAACCACCAGACTTCGTGGAAGGTGTTATAGAGCGGCGTAGGCGCGGCGCGGATGACGTTCGGTTCGCGGAAATCGCATTTCACGCCGGCAGCCTGCAGCTTTTGGAACAATTCTTTCGGATGCTCGTGCGCCAGGATCGACAACTGACAGCCCCGAGATGCTGCATCTCGAGGCGTAATTACGGTCAATGCTGAATGTCCGACTGACTCGAGCAGAAATTGGAGATAACCGGTCACTTTAATCGATTTTGCGCGGAGCGGTTCCATCCCGCCGGCTTCATCGAACATCGCGAGTGAAGCGCGCAACGGTGCCATCGAAAAGATTGGCGGATTGCTGATCTGCCAGCCGTCGGCCGACGAGACTGGAATGAATTCGGGCTCCAGATGCAAACGGAACCGCGTGTTCGGATCGTTGCCAAACCACCCCGCGAAGCGTGGCAGTTTCGTGTTCGTCGCGTGCCGTTCGTGCACAAATGCACCCGCGACCGCGCCGGGGCCGGCGTTGAGATATTTATATGAACACCAGACGGCGAAATCGACGTTCCACTTGTGCAGTGAGAGCGGCACGTTGCCCATCGCATGCGCAAGATCGAAACCGACGATGATTCCGTGCTTCTGCGCTGCGGCAGTGATTCTCTCAATATCGAACAATTGGCCGGTGAAAAAATTCACCGCGCCCATCATTACGGCCGCGAGTTCGCCGTGATGCTTCTCGATTAGATCGACAATTTCTTCGGTTCGAACCGTGAACTCACCTTTGCGTGGCCGCGCGAGAATGAGTGCCTCTTTTGGATCGAGCCCGTGATGAACGATCTGCGATTTGATCGCGTATGTGTCGGAAGGAAAGGCCGGGTCTTCCATCAGGATTTTGAAGCGCGATTTAGCCGGGCGATAAAACGTCGCCATCATCAGGTGAATGTTCACAGTAAGGCTGTTCATGCAGATAACTTCGTTGGGCTGGGCGCCAGCGAGCCGCGCCGTCGGCTCGCGCAGCGTTTCGTGGTACGAATACCACGGCGTGCCTGCGGCATGGTGAGCATCGACCCCAAGCTCTGCCCAATTGTCCAGTTCCTCTTCGAGGATTGCGCGCGCAGCTTTCGGCATCAGCCCGAGCGAATTGCCGGCGAAATAGATGACTGGCTTGCCGTCTTTGCCCAGCGGCAGATGAAATTTTTTCCGAGACGGGCGGAGCGGATCCTCCGCATCGAGCTGCAGCGCGAAATCTTCGTCAGCACAAAAATTCATGGTCTCACTTTCAAGCCAGCGGCATGGGCCAATTTTCTCTGGCGCTTGTCAAACGAAAGAAAAGTCTTCGCATCGCACTCCCGCGCCGCCGCCACGTGCAAAAGATCAATCGTCCGTTGTCCGGTTTGCGATGCGTGCCTTTCGCTCAGTTCGTCCGCCCGGCGAAAGACGTTGGTCCATTCCATTGGGGTGTGAATTAACATTCCTTCGCGCAAGTCTTTGTCGATTTGCCGGAAAGCTCCCAGGCAAATTTGTTCTGTAATTTCCCCGCGCCCTGCCGCGTTGCGTAACGCATTACGTACTTCAATCCGATGAAACGGGGTAAAGAACAAAGCCTCGGCTGCGCGGACCATGTATGCCGTCGCCTCGGGTGTTCGGCTATCTTTCGCAACCAACGAGAAGAGAAAGCTGGAGTCTGGATAGGCCTCGACCGCCATTTCAATCCCGCAAGTCCGACCAAAGTTTTTCTGTTGCTTCCTTCGAGATTCCTTTGCCGAGCGGCTTGCGCCTGGCGAAGCGCGCCGCCCAATCAATCTTGCGCGGCTTTTCGGGCATCGCTGGGGAAAGAGTCGCGAAAGTTTCGCCGTTGCGCGTGATTGTGATTTGTTCGCCGTGCTCGATCCATTTCGCGAGGCTGGCAAAGTTGTTGCGCAATTCGCGGACCGTCGCGGTTTTCATTTGTGATACAAACATGTATCACGCCAATTTGGGTGTCAAATCAGGCGGCGGCTGCATGAACTCGATCGTTATGCCGTCGGGGTCGCGCACGTAAACAACCAGCTTCCCGGCGTTGGGACCGCTTTTGAGCGTTTGCGCTTTGCCTGCTGCTTTCCAGCCGGACGCCTTGATCGTGTTCAGCACGGCGTCGAGATCATCAACAAGCAGGGCAACATGTACCGAGCCGACATCGCAAGGCCGAATATCGACATGTTTGCGGTCGGGCGGGGCAAGGTACTCGAGCAATTCGATCTTGTGCCCGTAACCTTTCAGGACAGCAATCGAAATCTCGGCGCCGGGCACGCCGGTTATTTCGCTGGCGAGATCGCCGGTCTGGTGCGGTCGATGAGAAAGCTCGAATCCGAGCACATCGCGCCAGAAGGCGAGCGATCGTTCGAGATTTGAGACCGTAATACCGGTGTGATCGGCAGCGATGATGTGAAAGGGCGCGGTGCTCATGCTCCTGATTATATTTAATCTGGAAATCAGGAAGCCAAGATCAAGAAATTGAATGAGGAAAGCAGGAACACAGGAAAGATCTGAATCCGTTTCACCCGCGATACCTGTCGCGCCGTAGCCCAATGCGAAGGCGGATCCGCGGTTAAATGTTTTTATCCCACAGCTGCGATCACCTTGAGCTCAATCGCGATCGGAGTTGGCAGCGCGGCGACCTGCACCGTCGTGCGTGTCGGATTGGGTTTGCCGGATCCGGCAAAATATTCGGCGTAAAGCCGGTTGTATGTCGGAAAATCTTTTTTCATGTTGGTGAGAAAGACAGTCACATCGATGATGTCCTGCCAGGTCGCGCCAGCGTCTTCAAGCACAAGCCGCACATTTTCGAACACCGCGCGACACTGCGCCTCGATGTCGTAACTGACGACGTTGCCGGCGGGATCGAGCGTCACGCCGGGAATCTCCTTGCTGCCGCGCACACGCGGTCCGATGCCGGAGAGAAACAAAAGCTCGCCCACACGCTTGGCGTGCGGGAACGCGCCCACGGGTTCAGGCGCGCGAGAACTCTCGAAGGATTTGCTCATTACAGGAGTTTTCTTAGCCACAGATTAACACGGATGAAACACAGATCGGATGCAGAATAGTTTAGGATTCCATTCGCAGAGTATTACATGAGCCGGTGAGCAACCGGAACAACATCCGGCTCAAGCGGCGCTAACCTCTAGACGTCCACCATAACCTTGAAGCCGCCGTAAGCCATTCGCTTCGAGTCGAAGGGAATTGCCTTCATGTCCATCATCTTGGCCAGGCGCGGGTCTTTCATGACTTTGGCATTAACGGCATCACGATGCGCGCGCGACTTGAAGATGATCCATGAGAATATGACGGCCTCGCCGCGCTTGACCTTAATCGTGCGCGGGAACGATGCCGCCATTTTCGTTTTGAGATCGTCGCCAACGCATTCTCTGAATTCCAGAGCGCCGTGCTCTCGCCACACCTTGCCGGCTTCCTGCGCCATTCGGCGGTAGGCCGGCAGATTTTTCCTGGGAACGGGCAGGACATATCCATCGACATATTTCATCTAAATCCTCCTTGGGTCTGAATCCGACAGCTTTCTATTCGCAGATTACGCAGAGTTACACAGATTTCGACATCCGGAATTGGAATTCATCAATACCGGTTATCATTCGATGCGCTCACCCCTTTGATCTTGCCCGCCCTGATGCCAGACGGCCACTTTGGCCGGTCCTTGGTCCGAAGATTCAAAAGTAACCTGGGCATCGGCGATCTTCATAAAGAAGTCGTGCTCGCTTTCGGCAAACATCTCGAACCTCTGTCCGTCCAGCAATTGTCCGACCAGGTGGTTGCCTTCGCGCGTCACGGTCATGATATCGGTCGGCGAAAACTGGTAGCGACCGGTGTAGCGATCAAGAATTTCGGGGCGAAGAAGGATTTCTTTATGAGGCTTTGGAATGTGCAGGTCGACGTGAATGCGCTCGTCGAGCAAATGCAGGCCGATGTCGTCGGTGCCGACAGCAGTCTGGGCGTTTGTTAGCGCCACAACGCCCACCCGCGCCTTGGGATCGAACCCGATGAAGCTTCTATAACCGCCTACGCTGCCATTTTTCCAGACTACTTTCTGCTCCCCATCAACGTACACGTTCCAGGCAAGCGCGATCTCGGTCGATGGCTGCATTCCTCCGGGCCGGCGGATATCGAGCATCGATTTCATCGCCGGAAGTAAGGGAGATTGCTTATAGACCAGCACTGCGGCTAAGAACTTCAGCAGGTCGTTAGCTGTTGACGAGAACGCTCCCGCGCTTTGCAGCGCGCCGAAATGCCATTCGGTTGCGATCGGCATCAGCTCGTTATTGTAACCTGCCGCCATTCGGCTTTTCATCGCCGGGGTAAGATCAATGCGAGTGTCCTTCATCCCGAGTGGCTGCGTAATGCGGGATTCGACGAGATCGGCATAGGCCCTGCCCAGCCGTTTCTCGAGGACATGGCCGAGCAAACCGTAGCCAAGGTTCGAGTATTCGTATTTCGTCCCGATATCGCGAGGAAGCGTAAAGGATGAAAGACATTCGTACATCAGATCCACGGTGTATCCTCGGTATTTGTCGTTCGGATCTTTGGAAACGAGATTAGTCGGTCGCAATGGCAAACCGGACGTGTGCGTAGCCAAATCGACTAAAGTGATCTGTTTGCCTCCACGCTCCGGCAGTTTCACCTTTTTAGCGTCCAGATATTTCGCGGCCGGATCGTCAAGACTCACTTCACCGTGCCGCGCCATGTCGGCCAGGAGCAAGGCGGTAAATACTTTGGTGATCGAGCCGACGTCGAACACGGTGTCGCCATTAACCGGTCGTTTATCGCTTAATCCCATCGTTCCAGACGAGATCACCCGTGACCCCTTAGAATCGATTACCCCAACAACGATTCCGGTCGCCTGCTTCTGCAAATCGACGCGTGTCGACAATATCTTTCGGATAGCTTCGTCGTCGCGAATTAGCGGAGGCTGCGACGCTCCCGCCCAGGTCGCGCCGGCCAACAGCAAGATGAAGCAAACGCAGCGGTACACCGGTCTAAAGATATGGATGGGTTTTGATACGGATCACATAGTCGGCGTTCATGGCGACTTCATTTTTGTGATCGCTCTCTCAACAATCAACTCTCAACCATCAACCGTTTCGGGACTACTTTGCGATGCAGACGTTTTTGGGTTCTGTGAAGAAGACCGCCTTCGCCGAGCCGCCTTCGCGTCGCTTCGGCGCGCCAAGGGCTACGGCGCGGCAGGTGCAGCGCTTCACAGCACGATCTATTTCGCTATGCAAATGTTCTTCGCCTCCGTAAGAATCGCAAAGCCTCTTCGCCGCCTTCGCGGCCGACGCCGCTGGCTTTCATGCCGCCGAAGGGGACGCGCAGGTCGCGGACGAGCCAGCGGTTCAACCCAGATCTTCCTTCACCTCCACGTCATATTCAATCCGTCATTAGCGGAAGAATCCTTCGGTTACCGTGCGCTTGCCTGCAAAAAGCTTGACGCGCGCGCACATGGAAATCCAATCTCGCGTTCATGCCATTCAATCCAGCAGTACTCGGCGACGAAATGATTGTCGCAGGACAAAAGCAGAAATCCACAGGGGCCAAGCTCACTAAGGCCGCCGGTCAGCTGCGCGAATTGGGCAAGGTGCTTAAGGCCGGCGAGCAGCTTGATACCTCGTTGGGTTCCATCCGGACTGGCGTGAGATCAACACGCACCTTGCTCGGTCCTGTAGTTACCGCATTGCAGTTTATCGTGAACGCACTGAACGGCGTCCGCATTCCCACAATCACCCCGCAAACCAGGAGAATCAACTTTCCGGTCATCGGCCGGGTGCGTTTTGTTACCGGTATCACGATCGGAAGTACCAGACCATTCACGAGTATGGCGACACGTGTGAATACTGTGCGCGCCAACATTGCCAACATCCGCGCTGCGCTCAACGCCATTGCCAACGGTCTCCGAGACGTGCGGAACGAGTTGCCTCAGATTCGCTCGAACGTCTTGAACACGGCAAATGAAATGGACAGAGGAGCAACAGACCTAATCGCTGCGGGGGATGCGATGGAGGTGGCCGGAACACAATTGGGTAGTACGAGCCATTAGCTGACTCGAATGGCTCAGCCAGGAAGGCTCACCTTCCTGGACTCGGGTCACGCTGAAACTCCAGTCTCCGGCGCGAACATTTACGGTTAGGACAGAGAGTCCGCGGTCCTCCTCAGGATTACGAGCAGGAGCGCGGGTTACTTAGCGATGCAGACGTTCTTGGGCTCGGTGAAGAAGCCCACCTTCGCAAAGCCGCCTTCGCGCCGCTTCGGCGTGCCATCGGCTACGGCGCAGCAGGCTCCGCGCTTCTCATCAGCGAGTTTATCTAGCAATACAAACATTCTTTGCCTCCGTGAAAAAATGTAACGCCTCGATGCCGCCTTCGCGGCCGACACCACTGGCTTTCATCCCGCCGAATGGGACGCGTAGGTCGCGCACGAGCCAGCAATTCACCCAGACCGTGCCGGTGGAGATTCGTTCGGCGACGCGATGGGCGCGATTCAGGTTTTGCGTCCAGACGCTTGAGGCGAGGCCGTAGTCACAGTCGTTGGCGTACTCGATCACTTCCTCTTCGCTGTCGAACGGTGTGATTGTGACGACCGGGCCGAAGATTTCTTCGCGGTTTGTGCGACATGAGACCGGTAAACCAGTGATGACCGTCGGCGGGAAAAAGTAACCATCACGACAGCGTTCGTTAATCGATTCCGGCGCGGAGCCGCCCAGCGCGATCTTGCCGCCCTCCTTCTGTGCAAGATCGACATAGAACTTTACCTTATCGAGCTGCGCTTTGTTCACGATCGCGCCTTGCTCAGTTTTCTCGTCGAGTGGATCGCCGACTTTCAAACTCGATGTTTTCTCAATGAAGCGATCGACGAAATCTTTGTAAGCCGAGCGTTCGACGAATAGACGCGATCCGCAGAGGCAAATCTGGCCTTGGTTCGCGAACGACGAACGCACGCTCCCGGCAATGGCCGCGTCGAGATCAGCATCGGCGAAGATGATGTTCGGATTTTTGCCGCCGAGCTCGAGCGAGACTTTCTTAAACAGGGGCGCGCACGCTTCGGCGACTTTCTTGCCCGTCACAGTTCCGCCGGTGAACGAGATCGTGCCAATCTTCGGATGCGCCGTGATGGCGGCGCCGACATTCGATCCGGTACCGTGGACAATATTGAGCACGCCATTTGGCAGCTGCGCTTCGCGACAAATCTCACAAAGCAGGTATGCCGTCATCGGCGTCAGTTCGCTCGGTTTGGCAATAGCTGTGTTGCCGACCGCAATGGCGGGCGCGATTTTCCAGCTCAATAAATAGAGCGGTAGATTCCAGGGCGAAATCAATCCGGCGATGCCGCGCGCCTGGCGCAGCGTGTAGTTGAACGCGACGTTGTCGGTGATGTGCGCTTCGGATTGGGTATGCAAGATCGCCGTCGCGAAGAAACGGAAATTGCTGGCGGCGCGCGGAATGTCGAGCGTACGCGCGAGCGAGAGCGGCTTGCCAGTGTCGATCGACTCGGCGCGCGCGAGTTCCTCCAGATCGCGCTCGATCAGGCCGGCGATACGCAAAAGAATCTTCGAGCGTTCTGCCGCTGGCTTCTTCGACCAATCGGCGAATGCTTTCTCAGCGGCCGCTACGGCAAGATCGATATCGCGCGCATCGCTGTCGGCGACTTGTGAATACGGTTTGCCCGTCGCCGGCTCGATGTTGTCGAGGTATCGGCCGCCGACCGGCTCAACGAATTCGCCATCTATGAAATTTTGGATCTTCCGGTCAATTTTCATCGATCACGAGCAAGAGCACGAGAAAGAGCAAGAGGAAGAAAAATCGAACATCAAAGATCGAACATCAAACATCGAAAATCTGTGGCGGTGAGGGAGGGATTCGAACCCTCGGTGCCCTTTTGGAGCACGGCGCTTTAGCAAAGCGCTGCTTTCAACCACTCAGCCACCTCACCAAAAATCGGCTCCGAGAATATCGCGAAGAAATGTGGATTGCCAATCGCCGATTGTGAATTGAAATGGTTGGTGATGATTAGCGAGGAAGAAGCGCGCAGGAAAATTCTCGAAACGATCCAGCCGCTGCCGCTGCGCACAGTGTCGCTTTCCAGCGCGCTGGATTGTTTTAGTGGGCAAGATCTCATCGCGCGATTGCCCATGCCGGGGTTCGATAATTCCGCAATGGATGGTTATGCGGTCGTGGCAAGCGCGTGCCGGAAGGGCGAACGCTTGCGAGTCATCGGCGAACAGCCCGCAGGCGTTGACCGAGGGATTCGAATTTCTCCAGGCGAAGCGGCCCGGATTTTTACCGGCGCACCAATGCCCGCCGGTGCGGATGCGGTCGTGATGCAAGAGGATGTCACACGCGATGGTGATGAGATCGTGCTGAATGTCGGGGTCGACACAGGAGAATTCATTCGAAGGCGCGGCTGTGATCTTGGCGAAGGTCAAAAAATTCTGAGCAAGGGCGAACGAATCCGTGCTGCGACACTCGCGTTACTCGCGTCACAAGGTTTCTCCGACGTTACCATCGGCGGCGAAGTGAATGTGGCGATCGTCTCAACGGGCGACGAGCTGGTAAAACCAGGAGCAAGAATCAAACAGGGACAGATTTATGAAAGCAATTCGGTGTTGTTGCGGTCGCTACTGCAACGGTGCAACGCGACCGTGCGGTCTGTGGAAAACTGCGCGGATGATCAGCACTCTTTAACCGAGGCGCTTAAACGAGGCATTCGATACCACGTTCTCATCATCAGCGGGGGCGTATCGGTCGGCGAACATGACATCGTCAAATCAACGTTGCTCGCCCTCGGTGCCAGGATCGACATCTGGCGAGTGGCCATCAAACCGGGCAAACCATTCTTGTTTGGACGCGTGGCTATTCCTATTGCGCCCTCACCTCAATCTTCTCCCTCAGGGAAAGGAGGACGCGAAGCGCTAGGTGAGGGAAGCGCAGCGAGTCGCAATGATTGTTTCATCTTCGGTTTGCCGGGAAATCCCGTCTCGTCCTTCGTTACCTTCCTGCAATTTGTGCGTCCGGCGGTTTTGAAGATGATGTCGGCATCGGACGGGGAACTCAATCCGACGAAGGTGACGGCCGAATCAGACATCGATCTTCACAACGACGGCGAGCGGGCGCATTACGTTCGCGGGAGACTGAAAAATGGAAAATTTCAGCCGGTTGGCCGCCAGGAATCGCATGCGCTCTTTGGATTGAGCCAATCGAACGCGCTTCTTCGCCTCGCACCCGGGGAGTCAGTAGAAAAGGGCGCGGCGGTCGAAATACAGCTTTGGGATTAGCGGAATTCCTGTCTCGGTGACATTGACAGACTAAAGAGCGCTTTTAGCTTAAGCGCGCGTTGAATACGGGGGCTTCCATCGCGTTCGCACGAAATCCGGCCGATCAAATTCGTGCGGATGCGGAACGCCTTTCCCACATCGTTCTCGAAATGCAGCGCTGCTTCGTGCTGCGTCTGTGTAAGGAACTTGCGCCAGGCAACGTTTCCTTCCCCCAATTTTTCCTTCTCGCGTTCCTCGACCAGAAAGAGGTCCTTACCATGTCTGCGATCGCGCAAAAGATGGGGCACACGACCGCTGCAGCGAGCGGCCTGGTGGCGCGCCTCGAGAATCTTGGTTACGTGATGCGTTCGGTCGCACGGGATGACCGCCGCAAGGTAATGGTCTGCATTACGCCGAAGGGCTCGGCTCTCGTCCGTCGGATTCGTGAGGAAATGGTCGGCAATCTGATGAAAATTTTGGAGCACCTGACGCCCGACGAGCAAAAAGCCTGGTTGCAGATTTACAGTAAGATTTATGATTACTGCCAGTCGAAATAATTTCCATTTATTCGAGGGCAGTGCTATCAGACCGCCGTAAAAAGCGCGCAGTTTGAATCTGCACGCCTACGATTACGCATCTAATCTTTGGGGTACATCTACATTTTCTTCATGCGAAAATATTTTGTAATCTCCGGATTCGCGGCGGCGATACTTGCCGCCGGACTGGCAGCACGCGCTGGCACGGAGGGAACATCGGCATCGACACGTGGCGTGCGCCGCTTCACGCTTGACCAGGCCATTCTCACCGCGCTCCAGCGCAATCCGACTCTCCTCGTCGCGGAACAGGAGATCAAGCGGACAAAAGGCGTGATCATTGAGATCCGCGCGCAGGCGTTGCCGCACATCAATGCAGCCGGGAGTTTTGAATGGACCGATCCGAACCTGATTGGCGCCCGGATACTCGGAACCACGAGTACGACAAGCGGGAGTGTAGGCACGAGCGCTAGCGCGAGCACGGGTACGGGGCCAGCCCTTTTTGCATCGCCCGGGAGTGCAGGCATGAGCACGGGTGCGGGGTCGGCCCTTTTTGCCTCGCCTCAGTCGCAAGTGAGCGATCCCCAGGCGCTGGCCGCCCCATCGCCGACACCGGGTATTACCAATCCTGAACTGAGCGACATATCTTACACTATCAGTGTGACCGGAACGCAGCTGATTTTTAACGGCACAACCTGGCCGTCGATTCGTGGGACCTTCTTTCAGCGAGACAGCGCCTACTTCGCGTTCCGCAATATTTTGGACCAACTCATCGCGATCGTGAAAACGCAGTTCTACCAGGTAGTGGTCAATCGAGAG
>QHOW01000233.1 GCA_003219435.1 Verrucomicrobiota bacterium
CCTTTCAAATTGAAGTGCCCCCGCTCCGGGAGCGGAAGCAGGATATTCCGCCCCTCATCGCTCAGTTCCTCAGACAGTTTGCTCAACAACTCGGGAAGCCCGAGCCAGACATCGCGCCCGACACGTTTCAAAAGTTACTGGATTACGCCTGGCCGGGAAATGTGCGAGAACTGCAGAATGCAATTGAATATGCGGTGGTGCTGGCGCGGCAGGGCTTGATTGGCGTAAAGGAGCTGCCCGCCGAAGTTCAATTCCGAAAGCTTTCGGAACAGACAGAGCGTGGCGCTCTCCCGCGAACGGGAGTGCAGAGTCTCGATGATGTCGAGCGAGACACGATTCTTCAGGCGCTTGCAGAATGTCACGGCAACAAGAAGAAAGCAGCCGAACGCCTCGGCATCCAGCGTGCCACGCTCTACAACAAGATGAAGCGCTACGCGATCGAGATCTGAAAAAGAGCCCGCGAATCACCCGCCTTCGCCAACCACTACGGCGGGCGGGCACAAATTAACGCGAAAGAAGAGTTGCGATCTCGATTCATTTGCGTTCGTTCACGCCTGCCGCGCCGTAGCCTGCGAAGGCCCGGGTGATTCGCGGGCACCTCGTTTACGACAGATTTTGGATTTTGAGTTTTCGATTTTAGATTAAGCGGCAAGAGCAATCCGCAATCTAAAATCCGAAATGGCGACATCCCGGCATCTCGAAAAAGTCCTGGCACACGCGGCGAATCAACTCGCCGTCACGGGGGCGAGACGCCCGACAGAGGTCCTCCCGCTTTACAAAAAATTTCTCAAGGTCGAAGAACATCGCTTGCGCCTGAAACACCAGGCGGGCGGAGGTGGCCGCGAAATTTGCGCGCGGCGTTCCGAGCTTGTTGATGTTTTGCTGCAATACGTTTTCGAAGCTGCCGCCACCGCTACTCGCGGAAACGGCCAGTCCGGCATCGCCCTGGCATTGATTGCTCTTGGTGGATATGGCCGAGGCGAACTCAATCCGTTTAGCGACATCGATGTCATGCTATTGCACGACCAAGGGACGAAGAAAATCTCACCGCATCTCGAAGAGATGGTGCAGCAGGTGCTCTACCCCCTCTGGGATAGCGGCTTCAAGGTTGGTCATTCCACGCGTTCGATCAAAGAAGCCATTGCGCAGGCCAATCGCGATATGCGCACAAAAACCGCCATGCTCGAGTCACGCTTTCTCGCCGGCAACGCAGAGCTGGCGCGAGAATTTCGGGAGCAATTTCGTGCAAAGTGCGTCGAGGGGCATGAGCGAGAATACGTCGAAATGCGCATGCAAGATCAGGTCGCGCGCCACAAGAAATTCGGCGACAGAGTCTATCTGCAGGAACCCCATGTGAAGAGCGGATGCGGGGGACTGCGCGATTATCAAAATCTTCTTTGGATGACGTATTTCAAAGAGGGCTCGCTAAGCACAAATCAACTGGTGGGCAAAGATTGGCTGAGCGAAAGCGACCAGCGGCAAATCGAGAGGGCCTACGAGTTTCTCCTGCGCTTGCGGACTGATTTGCACTACGCGACTGGGCGGGCCACCGACATCCTGCACATGAATTTGCAGGAACAAATCGCAGAACGACTCAATTATTCCTCTCGAAATGGCCAGCTTCGCAGCGAGACGCTCATGCGGGATTATTACGAGCACACGCGCAATATCTTTCGTGTGACGGAGCGCATTACGGAACAATTTGTAAGCGGCCACGTTACAAGCAGGACCCGTTCTCTGTTCAGTTTTCTTCCGTTGATCCGTTCGGACAAAGCTCCGATCGGCGACTCTTTTTTTGTTCGCAACAATCAATTGTATCCGGCACGACGCGATCTTTTTCGAAAAAATCCCGAGCAAATGATGCAAGCGTTTCAGCTTACGCAAGAACGCGACCTGGATCTTAGTCCCGAACTGGCGGATCTATTGAGCCGCAGCCTCGGCCAGGTTACCCGCACCTATCAGTATGCGCGCGAACCGCGGGACATCTTTAAGGCGATTCTATCCCGGAGAGGAGAAGTCGGCCGGGTCCTTCGAATGATGCATCGGGTTGATTTCCTGGGACGATACATTCCCGAATTCGGCCAGCTCACCTGCCTGGTCCAACACGAGTTTCTTCATCGTTACACAGCGGACGAGCATACTCTGGTATGTATCGACAAACTGGATGCTCTGGCGACGACGGATGATCCGAAGTTGATCGCATATCGCAGGATTTTTGAGCAGCTCGACGATCCGTTCGTCCTTTATCTGGCGCTGCTTCTGCATGACAGTGGCAAAGCCGTCGGCGCGCGGCGGCACTCAGAAGCAAGCGCGCTGTTCGCCCAGCGCGTCGCCAGCCGCTTGCAGTTATCATCCGAGCAGCGCAAATCGCTAATTCTGCTGGTCGATCACCACCTCACCCTCTCCATGATCGCGCAACAGAGAAATCTGGATGACCCCACGACGGTGGCCGAGTTGGCCGGCATCGTGAAGAACCAGAAAAACCTCAACGCACTGATGCTGCTTACCCTGGCCGATGGTCAGGGCACAAGCGCAGAGGCGTGGTCGGATTGGAAAGAGTCGCTTGTCTGGCAATTGTTCCACGAGACCTCCCGTTATCTTGCGGACCAGAAGTCTTATTACGAACAAACGCGAATCGAGCGTGAAAGCCTTCAGCTCGCCGTGACGGAGAATCTTTCGCCCGATTATGCGGATGAAATCGACGCGCATTTTGACTTCATGCCCGACAATTATTTTCGCGGCAGCGATGTCCCCGAAATTGTCGAGCATCTGAAATTATTTCGTTCGTTCGTTGAACACCTCTTCAGCCCTGGGTGGCATCCGCTGGCTGCGGCAGTGCAATCGAAGGCTCTTCCAGAGCAAGGACACAGCGTCGCCAGTTTCTGTACGTGGGAGCGCGAGCGATTGCTGGCCAAAATTGCGGGATCATTTTCGATCGTGCCGATTAATATTTTGAGCGCAGATGTTTTTCCCCGTGGAGACAACGTCGTGCTGAGCGTCTTTCGCGTGTGCGATACCAAAGGAGGCGCTGTCGCCGACCCGCGGGCATTCGAACTGGTCGAACAAACTTTGCGTAGCGCGCTCGATGATGACAGCTTCGATTTCCGTCCGTTAATCGAAAAAGCGACGCGCGAGAGCCGCCGCCGTCTCGCGCCGGGGATCGAATTTCCGACGCGCATTTCCGTGGATAACGAGACGCATCCGGCTTACACGCTGATTGAGATCCAGGCTTCCGACCGGCTCGGCTTGCTTTACGATATTCTGACGTGCCTTGATCGCGAGGGTGTTTCGATCGCGCTTTCTCGGATTAACACGCAGGATGGCGCAGCCATCGATACTTTTTATGTCGTTGATCGTTCTACGGCTGCCAAGATTATGGATCGTGATCGCATCAGGACGATTCGCGAACACCTTACGAGCACGATTCTGGATAGAGCCACCGCTAAAGCAACGTAACCAAAAAAGCGCGCGCCCGACGATGTTCGCTGCTCATTGATCCTGATTTCATGA
>QHOW01000240.1 GCA_003219435.1 Verrucomicrobiota bacterium
CGGGGCGGATTACACCCGATGGAACCCGGCCTCCGATTGTTTCCTCCCGGCGCAGTACGATGGCAGAAGGCTGCGGGGAAAACAGGCCTGCCGTGACGCGTTGTTGAAAGAAATGAAACTCGCACCTGCGCCGCACGGTCCAGTCTTTGGCATGGTGACCCGGGTTGTTGAGGAAAAGGGCTTCGAGGTTCTTATGCCTCTTTTGGATCAACTTCTTTGGGATGACGTCCGCCTGATTATTCTCGGCGAAGGCGACCCGGCCTATGAAACCGCTCTCGCCATCGCCGCGAGAAAATTCCCGGACAGGTTCGCATATCAAAAGGATTACGACGAAAAACTCGCGCACCTGATTGAAGCAGGCATGGATATCAGCCTGATTCCCTCCCGGTTCGAACCGGCCGGTTTGAGGGCCATGTACGACCTGCGATATGGTGCTCTCCCAGCGGCACGGGCTACCGGCGGCATTCAGGAGATCATCGAGGATTACGACCCGACCATGGACCGGGGTTACGGTTTTCTCTGCTATGAATATTCAAGCGAGGCTTTCTGGGATGCGATCAAACGCGCACGCGAGACTTTTCGCAATCGGGCGATATGGGTGAAACTGATGAAACGGGCGATGGCGCGCAATTTTTCGTGGGACGCATCGGCGCGGCGCTACGAAGACGTTTATAAAGAGCTGGTTGGAGCAACCGACGAAGTGGCGGCGTAGCTGTAGCCGCGGACCTCTGGGCCGCGCGCCTCAGCAATGCGTAGCACTTCAGCGCCGCGTCTCGTAGGTCTGTGTTTCGCGCCAAAGGCGCAGCATTCATTGTCAGCCTGGGGCAGTGCCCACAGGAAAATGGTGCGTCCCAAAATGCAGCGCTGAAGGCGCGATTCATTCCCTAGCGTCTTTAAGCATGATTGGTAGCATCCCGCATTGAGTCGCGCTTTCAGCGTTCATTCAGGCGTATGACCGGATTCCTAGGGCGTTGCCCCAGGCTGCGTTGAGCGAGCGCCTTTGGCGCTAACCGTTCAATCCAAAAACTTTTTTGTTTTTGCGAATGTCATCGCGCCAAAGGCGCGATAATCTCCAGCGTGCGCCAATATCATGATCTCCTCCGGCTCGTTCTGGACCGGGGCCGGCCGCACGCCGATCGGACCGGCACCGGCACATTGTCGATCTTTGGCGCGCAGGCGCGTTTCGATTTGCGAGAGAAGTTCCCGTTATTGACGACGAAGAAACTCCACATCAAATCGATCATTTACGAGCTGCTCTGGTTTTTGCGCGGTGACACAAACGTTCGTTACCTCAACGAGCATGGCGTGACTATTTGGGACGAGTGGGCTGACGAAAACGGCGATCTCGGCCGGGTCTACGGCGCGCAGTGGCGCGATTGGCGCGGCGAAAATGGTGCCCGTGTGGATCAGATCGACAGGATTATCTCGGAGCTCAAGACCAATCCGAACAGCCGCCGCTTAATTGTGAGCGCGTGGAATGCAGCGGAAATCGAGAAGATGGCGTTGCCGCCCTGCCATGTGCTTTTTCAGTTTCGTGTGCAAGACGGCGAGTTGAGTTGCCAGCTTTATCAGCGCAGCGCGGATCTTTTTCTCGGCGTCCCATTTAACATCGCCTCATATTCGCTCCTCACATTGATGGTCGCGCAAGTGTGCGACCTAAAGCCTGGCGAATTTGTTCATACATTCGGCGACTTGCACCTCTATCGCAATCACCTCGAGCAGGCACGCGAGCAACTTTCTCGTGACTGCCGGCCTTTGCCGCGGATGAAACTGAATCCGACGATCAAAGACATTCGCGATTTTCAATTTGAAAATTTTGAACTCGTCGGCTACGACCCGCATCCGTCGATCAAAGCCCCCATCGCGGTGTAGGTGGTTGAAGAATCACACGCGTTGCGCGCGCGCGGCAAACAAAGCAGCCGGCGCAGTATTTCGCGGTCTGGCGACGAGTATTTTGGCTTGTAGGTTTCCGGTTATCCAAGTAAAAATCGCGCCATGCCCCCAGCATTGCAGACCACGACGCGGGAGAGCTCCTTTGCTTCCACGCGTTGGACAGTTGTGCACCAGGCGGCCGACTCGCAAACACCATCGCAGCATGCGCTAAGCGCGCTGTCGGAGCTTTGCCAAATTTATTGGCGTCCAGTTTATGTTTTCCTGCGACGCCAAGGAATAGCGCAGCACGATGCACAGGATCTCACCCAGGGATTTTTTGCTGATCTAATCGAAAGCCGGGCCTACGCTCGCGCCGATCCGACGAAGGGGCGGTTTCGGTCGTTCTTGCTTGGGACACTAAAACATTTCGTCGCACATGCGCGCGATCACGACCATGCGCAAAAGCGCGGTGGCGGCAGCGTGCCGGTCGAGCTGGATGAGACAGCGATTTCTGAAGCCGAAACGTACGCATCGCGCTGCAGTCACGTGTTGCGACTTTCTCGGATTGGGCGGGTTTAACGCTTGGTGAGAATCGGGGTGTTGCTGCCAATTTTTATCTGCGGAGCCGCGTCACTCCTAGCGGAAACCTCAGTCGAAATCGATTTGCAGGAACAGATGGCGTACCTGCTCAACAACGGGCGGCCGGTGTTAGCATCGCCGATCTCGAGCGGACGTTACGGGCATCTCACCAAAACGGGGGTCTTCGAGATTCTCGAGAAGGAACAAGCTCATTACTCCAGCATGTATGGCAAAATTGTCGATGCGCGCGGAAACACCACCGTGGCCGACGCGGATGCCGACATGCCGGTTCCTCGGGGCGGAAAATTTGTCCCGGCACCGATGCATTACTTTATGCGGTTCAGCGGAGCGGACGGAATGCACGCTGGAATCCTACCGGGCTACCCTGCCTCGCACGGCTGTGTTCGCATGCCCCAGGAATATGCAATTGCGTTTTTCAATTCCGTCAGTGTCGGAACTCCAGTCACTGTTATTGGCAGAACGCCCACCAGCCGTTATTGGAGCCAGGCGGGATCCAGGTTTCCGAGAGGCCGCGATCGATTTGCAGACCCGCGTCTTGCGCCACCGCCGCCATATTGGGGGCGCTGAATTAGTCAGATATTAAGGTCGCTGCGCCGGCGACTTTTCGACGTTTGCGCTGGCTGTCTTCGGTCCGCGCGAAAGATCGACAAGATCCGCCAGGATATTCAATGCTTCATCCCGAGCGGGATCGATGGCTGGTTCTTTCGTGCCGTCTCCGCCTGCATCCGGGATTAAATCCGTATCCGCATCCGGGGCGGCTTCAGAGTCCACTTTCGGGGCTATTCCGTTCTTCTTCGCCTCGGCCAGTTTTCCGGGATACATGATTAACTGGAGATTCGGCTTGTCCACCATGTCGAGCGTCAGACGATAGATGCGCGGTTCTTCCTGGTTCCGCGCCAGACGCTCTTTCGAACGCATTTCTTTGCGCAGCTTATCGTCGGCGAGTTCCTTTTTCCGAAAATCTTCGTTCAGTGAAATTCGGTTATCGTCGAGCTTGTGACGCAGCCGCTCGATGTCCTCCATCACGTAGTGAAATTCAGGATCGTTCTTGATGCGCTCTTCTGAGCGTAACTTCAATTGATCGATAAACAGCGAATGCGTGTCGG
>QHOW01000241.1 GCA_003219435.1 Verrucomicrobiota bacterium
ATTCCCCAATCGAGCCGCGATTTCGGACGTGAAATGCAAAGGTCGCCGGTCAGCTTCTCGACCGCATTTCGCAATTCCGTCAGACGAAAATCCGGAATGACCGCATCCATGCGGCTGTCGATGTACGACAGCAGCCACTCTTTGTGCTGGCTTAGCTTGAAGTAATAATTTTCTTCCTCGCGAAATTCAATTTCGCCCCACTCAGGGCCAAACTGACGATCAGGCCCGCGTTCTTTGTCAGTCAGGAATTGTTCCTGACGAACCGAGTAATAGCCCGCTTGTTTGTCTTTGTAGATTTGGCCGGCATCGAAAAGTCGCTGCAAAATTCCTTGAACGACTTTTTTGTGCCGTTCACTCGTGGTTTCAGCCCATTCGTCATATCGGACGTCGAGTTTTTTCCAGAGATCGACAAAATTTTGCGTGATTCCTTTGACGAATTCTGCCGGTGGGACGCCTGCACTTTTTGGCCGTGTTGATCGACACCGGTCAAAAAGAAAACTTTCTCTCCCTTGAGCCGGTGATAGCGCGCGACGACATCGGCCAGCACTTTTTCGTAAGCATGACCGATATGCGGCGGCGAATTCGTGTAATCGATCGCCGTAGTGATGAAAAATGTCTTCGGCATTCTTCGGACAAGCTGCCGAATGAATGGTTGTAGGGCAAGCGGTCACCGCGACGACCTTGCCGGTTGCGCCGGAAGACATGCTTCCAGCCTGTCATGGCAGACGGGCATCTTGCCTGTATGATGCAGCAACGGACAGGCTGAGAAGCCTGTCTGCCGAGACAGCCAAGATGGCTATCTTCCGCCTGGTCCCTTTACGAGGCCCGCACTCTTTTCCAAACGCCGTTTTCTTCCTTCCAGTTATAGAGCGGCTTGCCGTTGATCTTGTGAACGGAAGTTTCTGTGACTCTCATGCTGCCCGGCTGTCCAGCCATGAAGAAGTCAATGTCATAGATTGTGCCGTTGGTAGCTTTCATATCGACACAAGCGAAATATTTGCCGGCACTGAGACTCGAGAGCTGATCGTCATGGACCTTGACCAAATCGAGCGCGAGATCCTTGTTCTGATATTTGACGTGAAACTTTCGGTCGCTCGATTTTTTGGTGTCGTTGGCGATGTGTTTCTTAATTCCGGCCGAGATATCGGCCTTGCTCACTTCTCTCGTCTGCGTGCTGTTCTGCTGGGCTCTTGATGTTGTCTGTGGGAACTGTTGCAATTGCGGTTGCTGTGCCGGGCCTGGATGATCTCCGGAAGCGAGTAGCGGCACGGCGGGCATCAAAAACGATACAACGAATGCTGCGATAATAAGATATGTAATCACAGGATCGGAGGTTGAGTTGCTGTGGTTTAATATCGCGGTGTTCACGCGGGCGGAAGCAAATAGTTACAGCTCGATAGGTGGCCTTAGATCATTCATAGTCTGATCGACCGTAGCCGCAGCGCGTTTGCGATCACCGAGACCGAGCTGAAGCTCATCGCGGCGCCGGCAATCATCGGACTGAGGAGGATTCCGAAGAACGGATAAAGGGCACCGGCAGCGATTGGCACGCCGAGCGCGTTGTAGATAAAGGCGAAAAAGAGATTTTGCCGGATATTTCGCATAACAGCGCGACTGATGTGCATCGCTTTGACAATTCCGATCAGGTCGCCTTTCACGAGCGTGATGTCAGCGCTCTCGATCGCTACATCAGTTCCCGTGCCCATGGCGATTCCGACATTGGCGGCGGCCAGGGCAGGCGCATCGTTGATACCATCTCCAGCCATCGCGACGATGGCGCCTTTTGATTTCAATTTTTTAACGATGTCGATTTTTTCGTCTGGCATCACTTCGGCCCTGAATTCGTCGATGCCCAATTCGCGCGCAACCGATTCGGCCGTTCGACGATTGTCCCCCGTGCACATGATTACCTTCAGGCCTATCTCGTGAAGCTCGCGGATCGCCTTTTTGGTGGTGGATTTGATTGGATCGGCGATGCCGAGAATGCCGACTGCCTTTCCATCTACCGCCAGCCAAACCGTGGTTTCCGCGTTTTCCTGTAACCGATGAGCCTCTTTTTTCAGCTCGTCTGAGATCGTGACGTTCGACTCGGTCAGGAACTTTTCTTTGCCGATAAGGACAATCTTGCCACCAAGTCCGCCAACGGACGGACTCGCTGCGGCGAGCCTGCCGGACACGCCGCCTCCGGTGGTAGACTGAAAATCCGTCACCTTGCACAGCTCGATTTTTTCTTTTGTCGCCGCCTCTACAATCGCCCGCGCCAGCGGATGCTCGCTATGAGATTCCAACGATGCTGCGATCTGTAGAACATCGCGTTCAGCCATGGCGTCCGTGCCAATCCGGCTGACGACTTCTGGCTTGCCGGCCGTCAGTGTGCCGGTTTTGTCTGTGATCAGGTGTGTGACTTTCTCGCCAGTCTCGATGGCTTCCGCATTTTTGACCAGGACGCCTGCTTGCGCGGCGCGTCCCACGCCGACCATGATCGACATCGGCGTGGCGAGCCCAAGCGCACACGGGCACGCAATGATTAGAACCGAGACGGCGTTCACTAATGCATAAGCCATCGCCGGAGCGGGTCCGAGGATCGACCAAATTACAAAAGTAATCATTGCGACGGCGATGACCGCCGGAACAAAATAGCCGGATACTGTGTCGGCGAGTTTCTGAATGGGCGCGCGGGTGCGCTGCGCGTTCGCTACCATTTGGACGATCTGCGCCAGGAGCGTTTCCGAACCGATTTTCTCGGCGCGCATCAAGAACGAGCCGGTCTGATTCAGTGTCGCGCCGATTACTTTGTCATCAGGACCTTTGCCCACGGGCATCGGTTCACCGGTGATCATCGATTCGTCGATATTGCTTTTGCCTTCGACGATCACACCGTCGATTGGGATTTTCTCGCCGGGTCGAACACGGAGCATCTCGCCCCTTTCAATTTCATCCACGGAGATCTCCTCCTCCCGGCCATCGCGAAGTCGATGAGCGGTTTTTGCGGCAAGACCCAGCAACGCCTTGATCGCCTGTCCGGTGCGACTGCGCGCCTTTGCCTCGATCAACTGCCCGAACAAAACGAGCGTCGTGATGACGGCTGCCGCTTCAAAGTAGAGGCCGACTTCACCACTGCTCCGGAAAGACTGTGGGAAAATTCCCGGCGCGATCACCGCCACCGCGCTGTAAAAATAAGCGGCGCCGACGCCAACGGCGATCAGCGTGAACATATTAAGGCTGCGATTAACGATCGATTGCCAGGCGCGTGTGAAGAAAAAAACCCCAGCCCAAAGAACGACTGGGGTTGCAAGAGCAAATTCGATCCATTTTGAGATTTGTTTCGGGATCATTGCTTCCACCTCCAGCCCTGGAATCGCGTGACCCATTGCGATTAACAACAACGGAATTGTAAGGATGAGCGCGCTCCAGAATTTTCGTGACAACGAGCGAATTTCTGTTTGTTCTTCTTCGTCTCCTGCCCCAACCGTCTTTGCCTCCAAGCTCATTCCGCATTTCTGGCACTGGCCCGGATAATCGTGTTCGATCTCCGGATGCATGGGACACGTGTAAATCATTGCAGAAGTCTAAACGAGTTGGCCAGAGGGGCTACTCCAAGCGATGTGCGCACAGCGCCGTTGTAGCCGCCTCGCTGTATCGAGGCCTTCAACGCTTGATTCACTAACACGGCGACTCAGCTCCGAAAGCCTTCGCGAGGAGACCGCCGTGGCTCAACGCTGTAGGTGGATGAGATGATCCCGTGGGGCGCTATGCTGCCTTCGCGGTTTCCATTTCCTCGGTGTATTTGCCGAAGCGCGCTTTGCTGTTGCACGAGGCGCGATGATGAAAGGCTCGTTGCGCCTCGGCGATATTTTCCGGATCACCTTTCCAGGCTTTGAGCACCGGATCTTGCAAAGCCCGCCCGAAGGAAAAGCTCAATTGCCAGGGCAGATCAGGAAGCTG
>QHOW01000050.1 GCA_003219435.1 Verrucomicrobiota bacterium
CGCACCTTTCTCGCGTGGGTGCGCACGACGATTGCGCTGATCAGTCTTGGATTTGTGCTCGCGCGCATCGGTCCGTGGTTGAGCGAGAGTGGAACGCACGCACCGCACCTGATCACGAAAGCCTGGCCGGTGGGCATGGGTCTCGTCATTTTCGGGGCGCTGCTCACGATGCTGGCGGCCTGGCGCTACGACGCAGTGAACCGGGCGATCGAAGCCGGTCTCGTGAAAACCGACCGCGCATTGGTTTGGTCGGTCACCGTTGCCATCACACTGGTCTCGGGAGTGCTGATCCTTTACATGTTGCTGGCGCCCGAAAAATAGGGTCCCAACCTTACCCCGGCGCCGTTAATCCTTCGTACGTTTCCGCGACAATTTGGTCGACCACGGCTTTCATATCTTGGGTACGTTCCCACACCATAAGTTGCCGATCCGCGCCCGCGCCTTCGCGCATGATCCGCTCGATATGCGCCATTTCTGCGTGACTGCCCAGTTCGTCCACTTCCGTGGCAATAAATTCCAACATCTCGTGGAGCAATTGGCGCTCTTCCATTTCGCATTTACGACCAAAATCAATCAGCTTGCCATCCAAACCGTAGCGTGACGCGCGCCAGCGATTTTCGTCGATCAATCGCCGTGGATAACTACGAAAGGTCACATTCTGGCGGCGCAATTTTTGCAGCTTTGCTACGATGGCTTGCATGAGCGCTGCCAGGGCGATGGTGTCATCCACCCCGCGATTGCGCGTCACAGATCCGGAATTCGATCGTGTTGAAAAAGGGATGTAGCCGAATGTCCCACCAAATCTTTTTTGCATTGTCGATGCAATTCGTGGCGACCAGGAGCTTCAAGTAATCCTCGTATTCGGAGAGACTCTCGAACGCGTCAGGGATTCCGGTGCGCGGGAAACGCTCGAAAATCATTTGACGATACGCCTTCAAACCTGTGTTCTGTCCCAGCCAGAAAGGTGAATTGACTGAGAGCGCGTAGATGTGCGGCAGGAAATACCGCGCGAAGTGCGGCTCCGGTTCGGTTTCTGTAATACAATCAACGTCGCGCAGGCTGAGTATTTTTTTTTGTTCGCTGCGGTCCGCGTTCCCGATCGAAAAACTTTCGCCCGAACAGCGCGCACGTTACGACAAAGATCCGTCGTGGTTCGGAGACATTTACATCAATCGAAGATGATCCACTGGCCTGTGAGAGATTCCTCGCCTCCGCTCGGAATGACACCGCAGCGCGGGATGATTTATCTTTGGTGCCAGTTTCTGGTTGATCTGGTTCGGTTGTAACTCTTCCACTTCCTTCTTAGTCCCAATCTTTGTTCTACAAAGGCAGCTTTGGCCGCTGCACCAGACCGCATGAATGCGGAACTCCGAGCGGACATCACTCTGGGCGCACCGCTAGATTTCATTCATACAGAAACGTCCCAATATCGACTTCGACAGGAGAGAGCGAGGAAGAGGCAGAGGAAGGCGAGGAGCCGCTATACCTTCATGATCTCAGCTTCTTTGTGCTTGAGATGATCATCGACGGATTTGACGAAGCGATCGGTTAGCTTTTGCACTTCGGCTTCCAGATCATGCAATCCATCTTCGCTTAATTCGCCAGCGGCTTTGAGTTTCTTTGCTTCGTCGAGCGCCGTGCGCCGGTTGCTCCGAACGCGGACGCGCGCTTCCTCCGCCATTTTGCTGAGCGAACGCGCGAGATCCTTGCGGCGCTCTTCCGATAATTCCGGAATCGGCAGCCTAATAATCTTTCCATCAACTGCCGGCATGATGCCGATCTTCGATTCCTTGAGGGCCCTCTCGATATCCGGCACCGTGCCCGCATCGAAAGGCTGGACAACAAGCAAACGCGGCTCCGGTGTTGTGATCAACGCGAGTTGTTTCAGCTTCATGGTCGATCCGTACGCTTGCACATCGACATTTTCCACCAGCCCAGGGGAGGCCTTGCCGGTGCGCACGGCGGCAAATTCATGCACCATATAGTCGACGCTTTTTTCCATCGACATTTCGGCCTCCAAAAGAATGTCGTCTCTGCTCATGTTGCTGAAGTTTTACGTCGGTTGCGGCTCATCGCAAACCAGGGTACCGACTTTTCGCCCGAGAACAGCATCGCGAATGTTGCTTGGCTTGTTCATATCGAAAATCACGATCGGGATCTTATTGTCCATGCAAAGGCTGAAGGCTGTCGAATCCATGATCTGCAATCGTTTCGTGAGCGCTTCCGTGAATGTGAGGCGATCGTAGAATCTCGCGTCCGGGTGGGTATTTGGGTCTCGATCATAGACGCCGGCGACTTTGGTCGCTTTCAGGATGACATCAGCGCGAATCTCGCTAGCGCGCAGTGCCGCGGTCGTATCGGTCGAAAAATAGGGATTACCTGTGCCAGCGGCGAAAATAACAACCCGACCAAGTTCGAGATGGCGGATGGCGCGGCCCAAAATGAAGGGCTCGGCCACGTTTTTCATTTCGATGGCGGTCTGCACGCGGGTTTCAACCCCCATCTGACTGAGCGTGCTGCGTAACGCCAGTGCATTAATCACCGTCGCGAGCATGCCCATGTAATCGGCCGTGGTGCGATCCATGCCGCGATGCGACGCAGAGACACCCCGCCAAATATTTCCTCCGCCAATTACGATCGACACCTGGACACCGAGATCGCGAACATCCCGTATGCGCTCGGCGATTTCACGCACTACGCCCAGCGAAATATTGTCGCGACCGCCGCGCTCCTGGAGCGCTTCGCCGCTCAACTTGAGCACAATGCGTTTATAAGCTGGCGCTTCCGTTTGCATGGCAGCGGAAATCAAAACAGAAGACGCCTATGTTTGAAAGGCAAAATGCGGTGCTCCCGGAATCAACGTGCCGCCTGCAAAATCGACGCGTGCCCCCGCAGAAAGGCTGCGGCATCCATCCGCCGCTTTCCCTCCAGTTGCACTTCATTCAGCGACAATGCGTTTTTTCCAGCGGCCACGATCAACTCTTTCTCACTTCGCAAAAATTCACCCGGCTTTCCGCTAAGATCGACAATTGCTGCCGAAAAGATCTTCAACTTTCGTACGCCAGGCGCGGCAATCTCAGTAAACGCTCCCGGCCAGGGATTAAACGCACGAATTTTTCGCTCAATTATTTCAGCGGGCTCCGCCCAGTCGATTTTTCCGTCGTCGCGAGTCAATTTCGGCGCATAGGTAGCGAGCGCATTGTCTTGCGGAATGCGCGGCGCATTGCCGTTCGCAAGCAGTTGCAAAGCCTCCAGCAATGCCTCGGGTGCAATCTGTGCCAATCGATCATGCAACGAACCGCCCGTATCACTCGGCAAGGTGTCGACCCGGCGCTGCAACAGGACGTCGCCGGTATCGAGGTCTTCAGCCATGTACATCACGGTAATGCCCGTTTCAGGATCGCCTGCCGCGATGGCTGCCTGGATCGGCGCGGCTCCGCGCCAGCGCGGCAAGAGGGACGCGTGCAAGTTCAGACAAGTGATGCGCGGAATCTCGAGCACTTCACGCGGCAGGATTTGTCCGTAAGCCATCACAACAATTGCATCTGGTCGCAGTGCCCGGATTTCTTCGATTGCTTGTCGATCTTTGATCCGTGCCGGTTGCAAGATCGAGATGGTTGATGGTAGGGCGCGACCGCCGGGCGCGCCGGACCCAAGCGCTTTTTTTACCGGCGGCGGCTCGATTTGTTGAGCGCGTCCCACCGGCTTGTCAGGCTGAGTAACGACTCCAGTAAGCTGATGCTCGCTTGATCGCACCAGGGCTTGCAGCGCCGGCACGCCGATGTCGCCCGCGCCGAAAAAAACGATACGCATGCCGGTTTACGGCGTCAGCTGATGAACTGGCGCGGATCGCCGCCGTCGCCGTCCGGCAACCGCTTGCGCCATTAATTTTTCGCCGGCAGTGATCTCACGCCGGCCCACCGACATTCCACACTCGGTGCACAGATAATCGTAAATTTCCCGGTCTGGCAGGACTAAAAGCAATCGCTCGCGCACCGGCATCGCGGCGTTGCATTTGTCGCAGTAGAGGCTTGAAGCGGTGAAATTTTCAAACTGTTGCTGGTTCATACACGCCGTCGTTCACGCTTTCCAGGATTTCGAGCAGAACTTTGGCGGGCGGCTGAGTTGCGTCAACCACGGTGATCAGCTCTTGCGGATAATGGGAGAGCACCGGTTTCGATTCCGTTTCATAGATGTCAAGGCGGCGCTGGATGACCTGGTCGTTCGCGTCGTCGAGGCGGTTGTCTTTCAAGGCACGCTTCTTCAGCCGGGTAAACAATGTTTCGCGGCTCGGACAGGAGAGATGAAACACTTTTTTCACGTCGATCATTTCCTCCATGATTTCGGCCTGGCCGATATTCCGCGGGATCCCATCAAGGACGAGCGTATCGATGTCTGGCTTAAACTTGTGCGACTCGACGGCTGCATCGATTGCCGCTCGCCAAAGCTCAACGGTGATCTCATCGGGCACAAGCTGGCCTTTGCTGGAGTATTCGAGGAAGGCTTTGCCTACTTTCGTGCGGGTGTCGATGGAGCGAAACACATCGCCGCAGGCGCAGTGATAATAGCGTGGGATTGTGCCCAGCGTTTTGCCCTGCGTCCCTTTGCCGCTACCAGGCGCGCCAAAGAGGATAAAGGTATTGTATCTCATGACCGAAATCGGTTTATACCGCAGGCGAGCCAGAGCAGGAAAGCAGAATCGCTCGGCTAATTTCCACCCATGACAGGATCGACATTCACTCGTCGTCCCGCCCGATCGAAGCGGACGTTGCCATCGATCAGCGCGAAAATCGTGTAATCGCGACCAAGCCCAACGTTTTTTCCTGGTAAAAACTTCGTCCCGCGCTGGCGCACAATGATGTTACCCGCGACGACCATCTCGCTGCCGAATTTTTTTACTCCCAGCCGTTTACTGACGCTGTCGCGACCGTTCTTAACGCTGCCTTGTCCTTTTTTATGAGCCATGACGAAAATTGATAGTTGGTAGTTGAGAGTTGATGGATGGCGGCCGCTTTATTCCTTGGTCTCTTTCGCCGCAGTTTTCTTCGGGCCGAGGCTGATGCTTTTGATCTTCACCCGGGTCAGCTTTCGGCGATGTCCGACCGTGCGATGATAACCTTTACGCCGCTTAAACTTGAACGCGATTACTTTTTTGTCCTTGCGCTGTTCGACGACTTCGGCGGTCACCTTTGCGCCTGAGATAAGCGGGTTCCCATGCGTAAGGTCTTTCCCGTCGGCATACATCAAGACATCGCTGAACGTCGCGGTCTTGCCGGCCTCAACGTCAAGAAGATCGACATCGATTGTATCGCCTTCCGCTATACGATACTGCCTGCCACCAGTTTTGATAATTGCGTAAGCCATAAGATTTCCCGGGGAGAAAAAGCCGCGCAAAATTCCATGGATACGTGGTATGTGCAAGCGCAAAGGTAGGGGGGGCACCCAAACCGCTCGCTGCGCGCGCGATCATGTTCGGGGCGATAGCGGTCAATCGCCCCTTCCTGCAATTATCAGCACGATCTCGCCTTTCGGTGGATGAGCTTGATAATGCGCCAGAAGCTCAACGGCGGTGCCGCGCTGAAATTCCTCGAACTTTTTGGTGAGCTCCCGCGCGACGCAAAGTCGTCGATCGGGCGCGATGTCGATACAAGCGGCGAGCGTTTTGGTTAATCGGTAGGGCGATTCGAAGAAGATTGTTGTTTCTTCCCGGTCAACGGCCGCACGTAATTCGCGTTCGCGCTGGCCACTTTTAATCGGCAGAAATCCGCGAAAGCAAAATTTCTCAGTTGAAAACCCTGAACCGACGAGCGCGGTCAGAATCGATGACGGTCCGGGAATGACCGAGAAGGGAAGCTGGCGTTTGATGCATTCGCGAATGAGGCGCGCGCCAGGATCCGAGAGTCCGGGCGTTCCGGCGTCGGTGATCAATGCGACGTCTTCGCCTGCGGCGAGGCGCTCGACTAGTTGCGCGGCGCGCATCGCCTCATTGTGCTCGTGATAACTGAGAAGCGGCTTTTTAATTTCGAAATGCTTCAATAACATCCCGGAATGGCGGGTGTCTTCCGCCGCGATCACATCGACTGATTTCAGCACATCAAGTGCGCGCAACGTGATGTCACCCAGGTTGCCAATCGGTGTGGAGACGACGTAAAGCATCCTGCATCATCCGGCCAAAATCGATCTTTTGCTATCAATCACGCAAGCAAACAGACGAGCTTGTTTCACTTCCAATAAAGCCGAGTTGCCGGCGCAAAACGAATTCAGGAAAAGGAGGCGTATATGAAAAAATGCATTTATCTGTTGGCGCTGGCACCGTTTTTGTTAGTCGGTTGCGCGGAGGAACCGACGTCAGTGACAACGACGACAACCACACAGGAAGTGACAACAACCGGTCCAGCCCGAGAGGTGGTAGTGACCAGGACTCCACCAGCCGTTCGAGTTGAATCGCAGACGGTGGCGCCGGGACCCGGATATCTCTGGACAAGGGGTTATTGGCGATGGACTGGAACCACCTATGTCTGGGTGTCGGGCAGTTGGGTAGTGCGTCCAAGGGTGGCGGCAGTATGGGTCGAAGGCCAATGGGTGCCCAGGGGTGGCGGCTGGGTGTGGATGCCGGGTCATTGGCAATAACCCAGAGGGAAACAGAGGACCAGGCCTGGCCCCAATAGCGGCAATCCGAACCTCATCCATCGTAAGCCGCTTACGATGCATGAGGTCCTATCCAGGTAATGTCACGATCCCGTTTTTGAATTTGCCTTCCGATTGGCAAGGTTTTGAGGCGTTAATTTCAGGCTGATTCCTTCTCGCGACGTGGTATCATAGTTGCCGGTATCGTCCGAGTTTTGGATCACAGGCCATGAAACCAACGGGTCCATTCGCTGCCGGAAAGAGGCGCTTTCCAGAGACGGATTACCTTTTTCATTCAGGTTTCGCCCAATGGCGCGGGTATTCCTCGCCGTACGACGGAGAGGGCAGATCCGAATTCCGGACCTTTTATAATTTAAGACGTGAATTCCGGATCGAAGCTGCGCGGGAGCTGGCGAAGGAGATGGTAGCGTTTGCGCTCATCCTTTTGACGGCGGCCTGGCCGGTAATCTACATGGTCATCACCGTCGTGAAGCTATTGAGTAAGGGACAACCCGAGTTCTAAGCCGCGCCCGCCTTTTGGCGATCTCAAGATTGTTTCGGCCGGCGACACCCCGCACTCCCCAAGGATGCCTCTGTTACTGTGGCTCCGGCCAAAGGAATTCGTCGCGATATTCTGGCGTTTGCTCGGGCGCGAAACCGTGGCGTGTGATGTTTTCGGTCACCACGCGTGGCACTAAAAATTGCAGCAAATAATCCGCGCCACCGGCTTTGGTGCCGCCACCGCTCATCTTGAATCCGCCGAATGGATGCCGGCCCACCACCGCGCCCGTGCACGAGCGGTTAATATAAACGTTACCCGCTTCGATTTGCGCTTTTGCGCGCTCGATGTTCGCTGGACTGCGCGAGAAAAACCCGGCAGTGAGGGCATAATCAGTGCCGTTGGCAACCGCAATCGCTTCGTCAAGATCGCGCACTTTTAAGACGCTAACCACCGGCCCGAAAATTTCCTCGCGCGCAATACGCATATTTGGTTTCACATCCGAAAAAATAGTTGGCGGGACAAAGAAACCTTTGGCCGGTACATCTTCACGTTGATAAGCAAGCGTGGCCTCCGACTTGCCGATCTGAATGTAATCCAGGATTCGATGGTACGCGGCTTCGTCGATTACTGGACCGACAGTGATTCCCGGTTCTTCCGGATTCCCAACACGCACGCTCGCCGCGGCCTTGAGCAAGCGCTCCATGACGCGATCGTAATTTTCCTCGAGCAGAATCAGACGGGATAACGCCGAGCATTTTTGCCCCTGGTAACCAAAGGCTGAGTAAGTGCAATCCACGATTGCTTCATCGAGATCGGCATCCGCATCAATGATAACCGCATTTTTGCCGCCCATCTCACAGACGACGCGCTTCAGCTCCCTTTGCCCCGGCCGCGTGATTCCGGCGCTTTGCCAAATTCTTAGCCCCACTTCGCGCGACCCTGTGAAGGCAATAAGATCGACATCTTTGTGATCGACGAGGTGCGCGCCCATGACCGATCCCTTGCCGGGAAGATAGTTCAGCACGCCGGGTGGCACGCCGGCTTCTCCCAGAATTTCCATCAACATCGCGCCGCAAACGGCCGATTGCTCGGCCGGTTTCATAATGACTGTGTTGCCAGTTACGAGTGCAGCGGTTGTCATTCCGCAAAGAATTGCGAGCGGAAAATTCCAGGGCGCAATGACAAAGGCAACGCCGCGCGGCCAGTAATGATAGTAACTTTCTTCGCCGGGAACGTGCTGCGTCAGGCGCGGTCGTCCGATGCGACGCATTTGCTGCGCGTAAAAAAGGCAAAAGTCGATTGCCTCGCGAATGTCGCCATCGGCTTCCGTCCAGGGTTTGCCGACTTCAAAAACCTCGAGCGCGGAGAGCTCGAACCGGCGGCGATCCATGATAGCGGCAGCGCGTTCCAGCAGCTGTGCTCGTTCTTCAAATGGAGTCCAGCGCCATTTTTCAAACGCGTCCCGCGCGGCCTTGACGGCCCGCTCCGCTTCCTCAATGCCGGCTTCGGCGACGGCGCCGACGACATCTTCGGGCAAACTCGGATTGATAGAGGCGATTGTTTTGCCCGTGAAGATTTTTTCGCCATTGATGACGAGCGGATATTCCTTCCCGAGACGCGCGCGCATTTCACTCAAAACCTTGCGCATTTTTTCCTGGTTTTCCTGCTGGGCGAAGTTGGTGAGTGGCGCATTTTCGTAGGTATCGCCCGGTGGTGTATCTAGCGAACGGTTGTAAGAAGGATGTGGCTCTTTCATAGCATTTGTGATCAGGTTATTTGAGCGCGGCAGCACGCCATTTCGGCTCTTCCGCAAAAGTTCCCGGGGGTCGCGCAATAATTCGTCCTCAGAAAGATTTTCTGCAAATTTTGCGCGAAGAAATCCTTCGTTCGAAGTGTTCTCAAGCAAGCGGCGAACGAAATAGGACATTCCGGGCAACAGTTCACCCACCGGGCAATATTCGCGGACACGATAACCCATTTCGACCAGGGCCCGCTTGATTGGCCCGCCCATGCCATAGAGCAGTTGAAACTCGAAACGGCTGCGATCGACACCGAGCTCATCCGCAACCGCCTGCGCGTTCGCGATGCTGCGCACATTATGCGAGCCGAACGCACCAGTAACGATCGATTCATTTTCGAGCAGCAACCGCGTGAGCGCTTCGAAATTCGCGTCGCTCTCTGGCTTCTGCGAATAAACCGGACAACGCCAGCCGTTCTGAGCCGCTTTTATTGTTTCGTGGTCCCAATATGCGCCTTTTACCAGCCGCACCGCGAAACGCGTCCCGCGTGCGCGACCCCACTCGATCAGATCGCGCAAATCGATTTCGGAGTCTCGCAAGTATGCCTGGATGACAATCCCGGCGTGCGGCCAATCTTTAAACTCCTCATCGGTGAAAATTCCTTTGAAAAGCTCGAGCGTAACATTTTTGTGCGCGTAGCTTTCCATGTCGAAGTTGATAAAGGCGCCGAGTTCTCGAGCGCGGCACAGAATCGGCCGCAGCTTCGGCGCCAGATGCGCAATGGCATCAGCCGGATCGGTCGGAGAAATCTGCGAATAGAGCGCCGAAATTTTGATCGAGACATTTACAATGGGGAAAAGGTCTGAATTTCTGCCGACCGGATCGGTCCAACTCCGTGTCTCTCGCGTGAGAGTTTCCAGCAAATCCAGGCACCGAGCCGCGTATTCGTTGGCCTCGGTTTCGCTGACGACGGCTTCTCCCAGAAGATCGACAGTGAACCCGATTTTCTGCGCGCGACGTTTGCGCAACGTCTTGACCACATCGTCTGCATTTTTTCCTGCGATGAATTGGTGCGCCATTCCCGAGACATTCCAGCGCAGGACACGTCCGCTAAGCCATGGAGCGATGCGCGCCAGACGAATGCCAGCGTGAACAAAAGGCGCAAAGCCGTCGCGCACATCGGCGAAATATTCTTCGAGGTGTTCGACGATTTCGCCGGACCCGTGGAGGGATGGAAGAACATCTACAAAGCGAAACAACTGTAATTTGAACTCCTCATCGCGCATCGAAAGCGCCATGAGCCGTTGATAAAAGCCGGCCTTGCTGAAAAGCGAGTCAGGATGTTGATCAACCAACCGAAGAATACGTGTGCCGTGTTGCTCGATCTCGCTTTGGAGCGACCTCATTAGCAAAACTAGTCTGTCGCAATCCGTTCGGCAAAGCGGAACCATTACTCCACGTTGTTTTGCCATCAAATAATCTCGCGGAATGTCGACCACATGCGTCGCGAGTGGCTGATGTGCGTAGCGCACGCGTCTCACGCGCTGGTCGGGCGCTCGCGCCGACGAACTTTCGTTGTGGGTCCAGCTCGCACTCTGCTATCGCGTTTTCAGAGAAGCTGGTCTCGATGAGACACCGAAACCAGCACGCAAGACGCGCGCGCTACCCGGACATTTTGCGACGCAATTGATCCATTCGACGACGTTCTCCAAACAATAAATCCGCAACCCTGAAAGAATCTACCACCGCGCACGATCAATTGGCGATCCGTGTTCGAAATAATAGATGAGACTGTCGGATATAATTTCGGGGAGCAAGTGGAGGAGATGTGCCTGGCGGATTCCAGAGGCCCAGGGCTCGGGTCTGTCAGGCAATCTCTTTGGCCAGGCGAGCGTCCAGAATAGAATGCGGGAATTGACGAGCGGCGCGCCCGGCGGTCGCGCCCTACCATTTTTGGGTGTTTCGTTTCGTTACTCGTGATTGATCGAGAACTAAAACTCGCGTAGCAAACAGGCGAAATGGATTCCGGGACCGGGCGTTATGAGTTTGCCAGCGATAACACGGCGGGGATCTGCCCAGAAGCCTGGGCAGCACTGGAAGAGGCCAACATAAACGAAGCACCATCGTACGGCGAAGACTGCTGGACTGCACGGGTATGCGACCGCGTCCGCGAACTCTTCGAGACCGATTGCGATGTCTATTTCGTTTTTAATGGCACGGCTGCGAATGCCCTGGCGCTCGCGCAGCTCTGCCAATCATTCCATAGCGTAATGTGTCATGAATACTCCCATCTTCAGACCGACGAATGTGGCGCGCCGGAATTTTTCACGAAAGGATCGAAGCTGCTTCTGATTAGCGGCGCCAATGGAAAAATCGACATCGCCCGTGCGGAAGCGGTAGTCGGACGCCAGACCGATCTACACTCGCACAAGCCGGGCGCGATCAGCATTGCCCAGACAACGGAGTTCGGGACGGTTTATACGCGCAACGAAATTGCGGCGATCGCCCGGTTTGCGGATGCACACAACCTGTTTCTCCACATGGACGGCGCGCGCTTTGCCAACGCAGTCGCATCGCTTGATTGCGCGCCGAAAACAATCACGTGGGAGGTTGGGGTTGATGTTCTCTGCTTCGGGGGGACAAAAAACGGCACGGCCGCTGGAGAGCTGGTGATTTTTTTTCAGAAGAAGCTTTCACAAGAGTTCGATTATCGAGTGAAACAGGCGGGGCAACTCGGGTCAAAAATGCGTTTTCTGGCCGCGCCGTGGCTTGGTCTTCTAACCGATGACGTTTGGCTGCGGAATGCACAGCATGCCAACCGCACAGCGCGCCATCTTGCGGACCGCCTGCGAAACGAGGCGGATATCGAAATTGTCTTCCCAGTGGACGCAAATGCGGTTTTTGCCCGGATGAATGGGCAACTCGCGGGCTATCTCCAATCCCGGGGCTGGCATTTTTACAAGTTCGTCGGGCCCGATATTTACCGTTTGATGTGTTCGTGGTCCACAACCGACAAGTCCATCTCCGATTTCACCGCCGATATTATTACGATAAATCATTGAACGGACAGCGATCGGGGCACATCTGTATGGAAAGTAGAATGAAAACGCTGGCGCGAACTTCATTATTTGGGGCCGTTTTGCTAGTCGGTTGCGGAACCACCCGCGACGTCGCGGTCACTTCATATCATGTGACTCGCGATGTGGCAGTTGGTTCCTATCGCGTTGCCACTGCGCCGGTGCACTACGCTTTACGGCGAAACCGGGACGATGCATCGACCGCGGAGGTCACTTCAACCGAGACAATTGAATCCGACGTTACCGAGCCCGGCCGCCCGGTGGAATCAGAAGTGGCTTCGACGCGCCAACAGCAGCCGCGGATTGAAAGTGACAGAGTTTCAACTCCGTCGTCGACTGCTGCTCCACGCGTAGCGCGCAAGGAGACAACACAGTCAAAAACGAAGTCGTCCTCTTCGTCGCACGCTTCTTCTGGCCCCGAATTTCCAACTGCCAAATTGGTTCCCGGCAAACCCGGATATGTGGTTAGCCCGTTCGATTCGAGTGGAAGATATGTCGACATAACCGGTTACACGTCTGGCAGTAAAGTAAAAGATCCGTGGACGAATAAGATCTTCATCGTTCCGTGAGTTGCGGCGTTCTGTGGCCGTCGCCCCGTAGGCGACACGGCCCACCATTGAATAGGAACATTAAAGTCGAGCTTTGCGCAGCGAAGCCCCTACAGGGAGTGATTGCCGCGAATTGCCTCGAATGCTACTTAATGGAATGATATCGACATCGCGACTTGCCGCGTACTTGATCGGTTGCCTGTCGATCTTTGCTCTTGGCCCGCTCGCCCGAGGCCAGACCTACCACGGAAAGCAGCTCGTCAAAGCAGAGCTTCTGGCGGATACAAACCCAATTGTCCCGGGGAAACCGTTTACTGTCGGTTTGCTGCTTCGAATGGCTCCCGGCTGGCACACTTATTGGAAATTTCCCGGCGACGCCGGAATCCCTACCGAGGTGAAATGGAAACTGCCCAGAGGATGGAAGGCCAGCGAAATCCAATGGCCAATTCCGCTCAAGGTGAACGAACCCGGCGATATTCAGATTTTCGGCTACCACGATGAAGTCCTGCTCATGCAGGAGATCACGCCGCCCGCTTCGGTTAGCGATTCCACTATAACGCTCGCCGCAGATGCGAGCTGGCTCGTTTGCGAAAAGATATGTATCCCCGGAAACGCGAGCGTGCAGGTTGTGCTGCCGGTATCGGCGTCGAGCGCGCCGGCGAATACTGACCTTTTCGCGCGTTTTCGTCGTCTCCTGCCGCAAGATATAGCCGAAGCGAAAACGGCGAGCACAAGTTGGCGTCGCGCGGGCACAGACCTTTTCTTTACGGTGACGAGCGAAAAATTGGCGAATTATCCTGTTGCGGATTTCTTTCCATTGCCGGAAGGCGACGTCGTGGTGGGCCATCCCAAGGTCGAATCCCGAAGTGGAACCGAAGTCACCTTTCACATTCCGATTGAGACTGGCGACGCATCCTCCATCAACGGCCTCGTGGTCTTTGGCCAGCGCGAAAATGACAACGAACGTGCCGCGTGGCGTGTCACTGAAACGCCGGTGGCATCAGTCACCAAGCCGCCTCCGGCGCGGG
>QHOW01000239.1 GCA_003219435.1 Verrucomicrobiota bacterium
GAATAGGCAGCAATACAGCGACCAGCACCCCGGGCGGAAATGCCATTGGCGGGACACAGAACAGCCGCACCCGAATCAATGCCCTGTTCGCTGATTTACATGCTGAGAGCATGGATTGGGCGACCTTCACAAATAACGCGGTCGTAGCGAGCGATCCGGATGGTGAGCTCCGCTGGAAGCCTTACATTCCTTACCCGTAAACGCTTGTGGAAATTCGTGGCGCCGCATATCGCCATCCGGCGCTTGTTGGCTCGGGTTTGCTTGAGCAAGTCGGGGAACGAACGGGCAAATATCTCCCGCGGAAAACGTGCGCAATTATTTCCGATACTAATGTCTCGCCGCTCTTTGCCGATCGGATCAAACGAAGTTTAGAGTCAGCCAATTTTCAGCCGACACTGATCACAATTCCGGCCGGCGAGAAATCGAAGACTCTCAAGCAAGCCGGCGCGATTTGCGATCAGATGATCGCTGCCGGGCTGGATCGACAGTCGTTTGTTATTGGTTTGGGCGGCGGCATGATTGGCGATATTTCCGGGTTCGTCGCGGCGATTTATCATCGGGGCATCCCGCATGTGCAAATTCCAACGACGCTGCTCGCGATGGTTGATAGCTCGATCGGTGGGAAAACCGGGGTCAACACGGCCGATGGAAAAAACCTGATCGGCGCGTTCCATCATCCGTCGTTGGTGATCGATGACATGGAGGTTTTGAAGACGCTGCCGCCTCGCGAGTTCAATCAGGGGTTCGCCGAGATTATTAAGCAGGCCATCATCGCTGACGCGGAAATGTTCGGGGCATTGAAAAATACAGAGGCAAACGATGCGCTTGCCCTGCAATCGCTGATCAAGCGCAACATTGAGATAAAATCGAAAATCGTAGCGAAAGACGAGCGCGACCAGACCGGCGAACGCGCGATTCTCAATTTCGGTCATACGATCGGCCACGCGATTGAGCGCACTGGAGATTACGGCAAATTTCTGCACGGCGAAGCAGTCAGCCTCGGGATTGTCGCAGCCTGCGCCATTTCAATCAAAAAGGCGGGATTTTCACCGGATCAGCGGGACGCGATTGTCGATCTTCTGCGGCGATTCAATTTGCCGACGCAATTGCCGAAAGATTTCCCACGCGAAAAAATCATCGAGAGGCTGAAGTTCGACAAAAAATTCGAAGGCGGAAACGTTCGGTTTGTTGTGACGCCTCATATTGGCGCTGCCTATCTCACGAACGATGTAACGCACGATGATGTCCGCGAAGCGATCAGCGAACTGTAGACGCTTCGCTCCGCGAAGCGCCGCGCTGGTATGGTTAACACCCGCGGGCCGTGCCGCCCAGAGATCGACGATTACAGACGCCTGCCTCATTTGCAAGAGGCAGAACGCAACCTTTACAATGGGTCGTGACAAAATTTCCTCGCGCGCCGCGCCGCCTGGATATTGTCTTCCCGCGGAACCCGCTTTATTTCGTAACCTGTTGCACATACCGGCGCCGGCCTTATCTCGCGAGCGATCGCGTTCACAGATCTTTCGTTAAATTTGGCCAACGAGCGCAGGTTGAGTTCGGCATTGCGGTTGGGCGCTACGTGATGCTTCCCGACCACTTGCACTTGTTTGTGGCGCTGCCGGACAACGTTGATCTCGGCGATTGGAATGGAACTCTAAAACGGTTTCTCGCACGGGCCGTCGAAGCGGCCGGTTCTAGCGATCCCATCTGGCAGCGTGGATTCTTCGATCACCTTTTGAGAAGTAGCGAGAGCTATTCAGAGAAATGGAATTACGTGCGGGAAAATCCCGTTCGCGCAGGACTCGTCTCCCGCGCGGATGACTGGCCATACAGCGGCGAGATCGTGGCTATTCCTTATGAATAATTATCCGCCTGGTGCGGTGTAATCGCTTTTCGCCCCTTCGAAAACGCCATTTCTTGTGGACGCTTCGCTCTGGGAAGCGCGGCGCTGAAGTGGCAAAGACCTCGCGCGCCGCGCCGCCCAGAGGTCGGCGGCTACAATCCCCGCGCTTCCGAATAATACTCGGCCAATCCATCCACCACGCTGTCGGCATATTCGCGGAAGATGCTTTTGCGCTCCGTGCCGTTGACGTTGCGCATTCCCTCGTAGTCGCCCGCCTGGATACGCGCGAAGACGTCGTTGCTGTTCATGACGTACGGTTCGCAATACACAACCGGACAACGATAAATCCGTGTCGCCAGCAAATTGCGCGCATAAACATAACCGCTGGTGCCGACTTTGGTCGTCGTCAGCGTTGTTGGATATTGGTAGGGCGGCAATTGCATTTCCTTGGCCATGGCTGTCGCAACCCCGTCGGCGAGGGGCAATTCTTCATCGTAAGCCCGACTCAAAAGTCGCCGGATTATCTCAAAACGTTCGTCGTCGAATTCGAGCTCATCCTGCAGGTACGAACCATTCACCAGCAGATGAAGATGATTCGTGTCGAGCAATACCGGGCTATTCGGATCACCCCAGCCTTCAGCATTGAAATGCAAACAAAGCACCAGATCAGGATGTAATTTGAAGTTCACCAGCGCAGCCCGGCGGCGAATCTCGCTGTAGCGATAAAACAAGATCTCGCTTTGCCAGCGAATTGTCTGCTCTTTTTCGGGATCATTTGGATCGAGAACGTCAGCGCGCGGCTGCGGCACGCCATTCCTGATCAGGATTTTCCTGGCGCGTTCCTTGAAATCATCCGGACGCTTTGCCGTGATCGGTTCGTTACTGTTCCGGATAAAGAAAACTCTCGCGCCTAATTTTCGTAACCGCGGCGCCAGGAGGCGCGCTACGTGCAAAGTTAAATCGCCTTCTGTTACGGGCGAACTGTTTCCGACTTGGAACCAGCGCTCCTCCATTTTTGCCCATTGCCCACCAAGATGGCCCGGGTCGAGCGCAATCCTCAAACCTGAGAGCGGCTTTTCCGGCCTGGCCGGCGGAAGAGACTCGGCCGGTCGCCAAAGTCGCGGCACCGGTTTGCGGGAGGCATCGTTTTCTGCAAACCGCAACGTGAAAAACTTTTGCGCCTCCCGATTCATCAGAATCCGCGCCACCTTCTCGTTTATTTCGATCAAATCCGGAGCGAACCCGTGGGTGCAATAAACGTTCTGAAGCAATCGGCTAAACTCGTCATGGGTAATTGTTCCCTGATACTTCTCGAGGGCGCTCCATTTCGGTTTGCTGCCGAGGATGCTGATATTGTCCGCAGCTTGAAGAACCGTTGGGAAGATCGCCGTGAGTAAAAATGACGAAGCCTGGATGACGAATGACGAAAGAATGACGAAGCCTGAATGGCGAAACCTCGCTCTTCGAGCTTCGTCATTTTTCATTGATTCATCATTCGCCTGCCGCGCCGTAGCTGCGCGAAGGCGGGTCATTTGGATTCCGTCATTAATTTTCACATCGACGTTTGAAACCTCCCTAATACGATGCTCGCAGAATGCTAACGGTTCTTTTTCTGGGCGATGTCGTAGGGGAGCCGGGGCGCAAAGCTGTCATCGCCCGATTGCCGGAGCTGAAAGAAAAGGATGCATTGGATTTTGTCATCGTTAATGGCGAGAACGCAGCCGGCGGTCGAGGCATAACGGGAAAAATTACAATCGAGCTCTTGCGAGCAGGCGTGTCGGTTGTAACGACG
>QHOW01000243.1 GCA_003219435.1 Verrucomicrobiota bacterium
CAGCGTGCCAAGCACGCAAAAACCGAATGTTGCCCCGAGAACTGCCGGGCTCGGTCCACTCAACCAGACAATGTCGAGTGGCATCAATTTTCGCAGCGAACCAACGAGAAAATCAGACGACCAAAGACCGATTACCAGTCCGCCTATGCCGCCGAGGAGCGCCAGCACCAGACCTTCAGTGAGAAGCTGGCGAACGATGCGGGTTCGAGCGGCGCCAAGTGCAAGGCGAATTGCGATTTCCTTGCGTCGCGCCGTGCCACGGGCGAGCAACATGTTTGCGAGATTAAGACATGCCACAAGAAGCACCACGATCGCCATGCCGAACAGCAACGGCATGATCTTCGTCAACCCGCCATCACCCGGGGGGCTCGTGCTAACGGAATGGCGGGACACGGGTGCTGTCTGGAATGTCTGATCTTTTTGTTCGACTGGGAACGCCTTTTCTAAATTCGCAGCCAATCCTTTGAGCGCTGGCTCAGCTGCCGCGGCGGTCATGCCGGGTTTAAACCGGCCGACGATAAGCAACTGTTGTCCGGCACGATCGCCCAGCGTCGTGCGTTTCTCAGAATCCTGAAACTCATTTTGCACCTGATCGTAAACGCTGAGCGGCAGCCATACTTCGGCAGAAAAAACCTGCAGCGTGCCGGTAAACCCTTTCGGTAGAACGCCGACAATAGTGAACGACCGGCCATTGATCAGTAATGGCGAGCCGAGCGGCGGCCGATTGTGTTTCTGCCAGTAACTGTTGCTGACTATCGCGACCGGTGCTGCGCGGCCGGGAGTTTCCTCCTCCGGCAAAAAGACTCGGCCCTGTGCCGGCAGAACGCCAAGCACGGAAAAATAGTTCGAGCTGACAATGGCGGCGAAGGCGCGTCGCGTATCGCCCTTCTGTCCGATGCCGACGAGCGCCAGATTATAGGCCATCGCATCAGTAAACACGCTGTTCTGTTCACGGATGTCGCGATAGGTCGGGTACGAGAACCCGCGATAAGTTTTCGGGCTCTTTGTGTCCTGTGAAAAAACCTGGACTAATTCGTGAGGTCGCGCGTAAGCGGGCGGTGCAAAAAACAGCGTGTTCACCAAACTGAAAACGGCGCTGTTCGCGCCGATTCCGAGTGCCAGCACAATCACCGCTGCAATCGTGAATCCTGGGGCCTTTAACAGCTGTCGGAAGGCAAATTTGAAATCATGAATCATGTCGGGCGGGCACGGATTTCCTCAGGCCGCGATCCGATCTTCGATCACCCGGCCATCAAATAAATGCACTGTGCGATCGGCGTGTTGCGCGAAACGCTCATCGTGCGTGACCATGCAAATCGTGGCGCCGCCCTCGTGCAATTCTCGGAGCAGGTTCATCACTGCTTCGCCGTTGCGCGAATCAAGGTTCCCCGTCGGCTCGTCCGCTAGCAAAATTGCCGGCCTGCCAGCAAGAGCGCGCGCGACTGCCACTCGCTGCTGCTGGCCACCGGAGAGCTGGCTTGGCAAGTGTTTTGCACGGTGCGCCATGCCAACGCGCTCCAACGCCCCCGTCACAAATGATTTGCGCTCACCAGCCGCCATTCCTCGATAGGTGAGCGGCAATTCGACATTCTCAAAGACGGTGAGATCTCCGATTAGATTAAAACTTTGGAAGATAAAGCCGATCTCGCGATTGCGAATGCGTGCGCGGTCGGCAAAGGAAAGATTGGCAACTTCGTTACCTTTTAATGAATAGCTGCCGTCGGACGGCGTATCGAGCAGGCCAAGGATCGACAACAACGTCGTCTTGCCGCAGCCAGACGGGCCGGCGATCGAAACATATTCGCCGGTGCGAATATCGAGATGGATCCCGGAAAGCGCGTGGGTCTCCACTTCGTCGGTGAGGAAAACCTTCCTTACGCCATTCAATCGTATCAAGGGAGTCGAGCCGTTTTTCATAGGAGTTTGCATTGATTCGGTAGCAGTTGATGTTGAATTCATTGATGTCAGTTTGTGTTAGTTAAGGCGAATGCGGTCGTGGGCGTCCCACGCGCTGGTATCGGAGAGAATCACCTGATCTCCCGGTTGAAGGCCGTCCAAGATCTCGATCGTGTTCACGGAGCTCTTGCCCAGTTTTACCGGCGTGCGCACAGCTTCCGAGCTGCTCCCAACGAGTTTGAACATTCCTACGGTATTGTTTTCCTGGCCGAAGGCTGGACGGCCGACATAAACCACATTGTCGAGACGCTCGAGTTCGATCGTTCCATCCACGCTCAGATCCGGCCGCGCTCCTTTTGGCAGCGCCTCATCGAACGCGACATCGACGGTGACTGTTCCCTGTTCGACTGCGGGATCGACCCGGGTAACGTGACCCTTTACGGTGCCGTTGCGTGTATCTATCACCGCTTGCTGGTTGATTTGAATATCCTTCGCCTGCGTCTCGGCAATCTTGACCTGCGCTTTCAGCTTCGTCGGATCAGCGACACGCGCGAGATTGTCGCCGACCTTCACGCGCTGTCCGATTTGAACCGGCAATTGCTGTAACACGCCCGACATGCCGGCGCGCACGTGGAGCGCTTCGACTTGATTCGATTTTAACTTCGCAAGCTGCCTGGCTTGATCGACGGCTGCTTGCTTCGCAGCGATCTGTGGTTCAATCGAATCACGCGAGAAGGCCAAACGTTTTTGTTCGATGCCATCGCGGTTCGCCAGCTCCGCTTCTTTTACTTTCGACGTCTTGTAGTCGAGCTCGGCAATCAACCCATTCTTAGCCAGCTGATCGTTAGTCTGCCGCTCCATTTTGGCTTGTTCGTACTCAGAGTGAACGCGCGCTGTCGTTGATTCCTGATCAAGAACCTCCCGTTGGAGCGTCGCTCGCAAAGTCGTCAGCTCCGCTTCTGCTGCGGTGGCCTTTAATTCAGCGTCATGCGCGGTTTGCTCGAGCTCGGCACTGCTCATTTCAAAAATCACCGTGTCGGGCTCCACGTGTGTGCCGGGCCAAACAATGATTTTTTCTACGCGACCCTCGGTTGCCGCGGCGATCCAGCGAATATCTTCCGGTACCAGCGTGCCGAGGCCGCGCACCTGGCGCACCATCGGCCCACGTTTCACCGTATCGATCCACACTGTAGAGCGATCGACGCTCGGCACTGCCGGTTTCAAGCGCGAGATGGCAATCGTCGCCAAAATCAATCCCAGCACGGAAGCAGCAATAATAATAATGCGGCGCTTGCGTTTCTTTGCCGCAACTCCTTCACGTGGTACGTCCATCGAGGAAAGATTCGGCGTGAATCCAGCCGGTCGCACAATAGTACTTTCCTTAGTACTTTCCTTTGGTTGTCGCTGGGGAGTCACGGCCTGATCAAAGCGCGCCAAAAGCGCGACAGAGTTGAATGATGGCGTACGCTCCGCTTACCATCGGCACAGCCGCGGCCATGACCAAGATTGAGAACAAAATCGCTTCGCCGAAGAAATCGTGCCGCGCTTCTTTTTGAAAGTAGAGCCGACTAATATTGCGAAACGAAGCCGACGGCGTTTTCATGCAATGGCTGCGATAGCCGCTCAGCGTCGCCGAATGATAGTTGCACTCAATCAACGGGAATCGCTTCTCGCTGCGAGCTGTTATGAAGGTTGGTTTCATACTTCTTTAGGATGCGTTGCAGGTGGTTGGTGGATTCAAGATCTTGTTCTTGTCGACGACAGATAACGCAACGATCGTGCCAACCAATGTCGGAAAGTGATAAGTGATTGGTGATTAGTGATTAATCAGTGAGCGTTGGCCCGATAAGATTACAAACTGCTCCGCTTGTGGGACGAGGGCGTCCCGTTTTCGGGACGAAATTTGGAATGCTCGGACATGCCCGAGCTTTTGAAAGCGGCGACATGTCGCGGCACTCCAAGATTCGGTGGCCCCTCGGTCAGAAACCAATTATCGTGGAAGTCGCAGTAACGCTTCTGCGCCTGTTCCGCCGGGCCGGTTCATTAGTACCAACGATCCTCCGTGCGCTTCTGCAATTTGCCGGCTCAATGGTAGACCAATTCCCGAGCCGTCAGGCTTGGTCGTAAAAAAAGGCACGAAAAGGTTGGCGGGGTTCATAATTCCCGGGCCTTCGTCTTGGACAAAGATTTCGACTGAATCGGCTTTCTCACGCCACCCGATCGCGACGTTTCCGTTTGTCTCGAGGGCGGCATCAACAGCGTTATGCACCAGATTGATTAATAACTGTTCAAGTTGCGCTGCGTCCGCGCGAATCTTTGTAGTAGGGCTAGATACGACCTTCACGCTTAGCCTCGGCTCCAAATCCACGACCCGCTGCGCGAGTGCGGCAAGCTCAACATCTCGCTTTTGTGGCGGCGGAAGTTTCGTGAGACGCGTATACGCTTGTAGAAAGCGACTGAGCGAATCGGCTCGGGATGCAATGGAGTTCAATCCACTGCGCGCATCGTCCTGCCAATCCGGCGGAGGCGGGTCGCGCCGCAGGAGCGATTCCAAGCTGGCAGCAAGCGATTTGATTGGCGCAAGCGAGTTGTTCATCTCGTGGCCGAGCACGCGAACTAATCGCTGCCAGGCGCGGCGTTCCTCTTCGCGCAGCGTGCGACTGAGATCCGTCAGCACAAGCAAGTCGTGGGGAAGACCTTGTTCGCGAAAGGTGCTGCGCCGAATGCCCCATCGACCAGAGCCTCCGGGAAAACTGAGCGTGAGCGGTTCGTCCTCGTCGACATTGTAACAGGGGTCGAGCCCGAGTTCTTTTGCGCTTTTGCCAAGCAATTTGTCCATCGGTTGTCCGAGTAAAGTTTCGCCGGCGCGATTGACGAGACGCAAACGGCGCTCTGGATCAAAAGTAAAAACCGCGACATCAATTTCGCCCATAATCGTCCGCAGCAGCGCTGTTGCTTCAAAAGCGCCCAGGCGTTGCACGCGCAAGGTTTCGCCAAGCGAGTTGATTTCGAGGAGGACTTCTCCCAGCGCATTGTCTCCGCTGGCGCCGCGCGCGCGGATCGAGTAATCGCCCTCGCGTAATGCGGCGAGCAGATTGGACATGGTTTGCAAGGGATGAACGATGTGTTCACGCGCGCTGGAGATAAAAACAAGAAAGCAAGCAAGGATCAGAATCGTTAGCGTCCACTGCACTTTCGCGCTGTAATCGCCAAACCAAAGAAGCGCGAGCGCAACAACGATTGCGGGAGCAGCCGCACCAAAGCTGAGCCAGGTCAGTTTCCCC
>QHOW01000051.1 GCA_003219435.1 Verrucomicrobiota bacterium
ATGGAAAAAATGCACGGCGAATAATTTCCGCGATTATCTCTTTACACTGATGAAACGCGGGCAAGCACGGTCCTATGTGCGATTGCAATTCTCCGCGTTGCGCACGTTCTACCAATTTCTCGCCGCGCGAAAAGGTCTGCGAAGCAATCCCGTGCGTGAAGTGCAATTGCCAAAGCTCGACAAGAAGCTTCCGCTCGTGCTCACGCGCCAGCAGGTCGAGGAACTCTTGGCCGCCCCGGCTTGTGTGGCGAAAAATCGGGCTGCCCCTGTCTGGATGCCGCTGCGCGATGTGGCGATCATGGAACTTTTTTACAGCAGCGGCTTGCGGCTAAGCGAACTGACCGCTCTGGATGTGGCGGATGTCGATCTTTATACGGAATCTGTGCGCGTGTTGGGCAAAGGCAGAAAGGAACGCGTTTGTCCGGTTGGTTTGCCGGCGCTGGAGGCGATCTCGCGTTATCGTGCAGCGGCGAATGTACATTCAGGGCCCCTTTTCATTAGCAAATCGCGCAGGCGAATATCCACACGCTCGATCTGGCTTGTCCTGAAACGTTATTTGCGGCACACATCGATTCCAATCTCGATTAGTCCACACAAGCTGCGGCACAGTTTCGCGACGCATATGCTCGATCGCGGCGCCGATCTGCGCAGCGTTCAGGCGCTGCTGGGCCATGCCAGTCTTTCCACCACCCAAATCTACACGCACGTGACCGTGGAACGGCTGAAGAAGGCCTACGCTGACGCGCATCCGCGCGCGTGACTGGGTAGGATCGATCACAGCTTGCTCGCCGTGGCGAGGGCAAGCCGAAAGCGCTAGCCAGCGGCGGGCGCAGCTGTGCTACCCTGCGGCTGCGATTCGGCGACGTGGAATGTTAGTTTTCCGTCGACGGCCACAACCTCGACGCGATCCCCTGCCTTGACGTGGCCTCTGAGCAGCTCTTCCGCGAGCGGGTCCTCAAGATAACGCTCGACTGCGCGTCGCATCGGCCGTGCGCCATATTGCGGATCGTAGCCTTTCTCGATGAGGAATTCCTTTGCGCTCTGGCCCATCTCGATATGAACCTCTTTAGCTTTGATGCGCGTGAGCACCTTGTTGACTTCAAGATCGACGATGCGCAGCAACTCCGGTTTGCCCAGCGAATGGAAAACGATGATCTCGTCGAGACGATTGAGAAACTCGGGCTTAAAGACGCGCTTCGTTTCGTCGAGAATCTTGTCGCGCATCGAAACGTAATCATGTCCTTCGGCCGGTGCGCCGAAACCCATTACCGTCTGCTTCTTGAGCAAATCGGCCCCGACATTCGAGGTCATGATGATAATTGTGTTCCGGAAATCAATCTTGCGGCCTAACGAGTCGGTAATTTTTCCATCCTCCAGAATCTGGAGAAGCAGATGCATTACATCCGGATGCGCTTTTTCGATTTCGTCGAAAAGGACGACCGAATAGGGCCGACGCCGCACTGCTTCGGAAAGTTGGCCGCCTTCCTCATACCCGACGTAGCCCGGCGGCGAACCAATCAATCGGGAGGCAGTGAATTTTTCCATGTACTCCGACATGTCGATCTGGATCAGGGCGTCGGAGTCGCCGAACATGAATTCGGCCAGCGTGCGCGCGAGATAGGTTTTGCCGACACCGGTAGGGCCAAGAAAGACAAAGGAACCAATCGGCCGCTTTGGATCTTTCAAATCGGCGCGTGAGCGACGCAACGCCTTGCTGATGGCGGTGACGGCTTCGTCCTGGCCAATCACTCGTTGCTTCATCTCGGTTTCCATCATGAGCAGCTTTTGTGTCTCTTCCTGTTCCATGCGCTGAAGCGGAACGCCGGTGACCTTTGAAATGATGTGCATCATATCATCTGCGGTCACCACCACTTCTCTTTCTTCGCGTTCCTCGCGCCACTTGGTCAGAATTGCATCCAGCTTCTCTTTCGCTTGCTTCTCTCGGTCACGCAGCCCGGCGGCTTTTTCAAAATCCTGCGCCTTGATTGCGGCTTCCTTTTCAAGCCGGATCTCTTCGATTTCCTTCTCGATTTCCTTAACGTCAGGAGGCCGTGTCATGGCGTTGATGCGCGCGCGCGCGCCGGCTTCATCCATGACATCGATCGCTTTATCTGGAAGAAAACGTCCGGTGATATAACGGTCGGAAAATCTGACGGCGGTCTCGAGCGCTTCGTCGGTCAGTTTGGCCTTGTGATGCGCTTCGTATTTTGGGCGCAAACCCTTCAGGATCTGGATTGCCTCATCGACGGTGGGTGCATCCACTTTTATCGTTTGGAAACGGCGCTCGAGCGCCGCATCTTTTTCGATGTATTTACGATACTCGTTCATCGTCGTCGCGCCCACGCACTGCAATTCGCCCCGGCTAAGCGCGGGTTTGATAATGTTTGATGCATCCATCGCGCCTTCGGCCGAACCCGCTCCGACGATCGTGTGCAGCTCGTCGATGAAAAGGATCACGTTCTTGGAACGGCGGATCTCGTCCATTACGGCTTTGATGCGCTCTTCGAACTGGCCGCGGTATTTCGTTCCCGCCACCATTAACGCCAGATCCAGCGTGATCACGCGCTTATCGTGCAGCAATTCGGGCACGTTGCCGCTTGTGATTTCCTGTGCCAGCCCCTCGGCGATCGCCGTCTTGCCGACTCCCGCTTCACCGATCAGGACCGGATTGTTTTTCGTCCGTCGGCAAAGCACTTGAATGACGCGTTCGATTTCATTGTGCCGGCCAATCACCGGATCGAGTTCGCCTTTCTTGGCCAGATCAGTGAGATCACGGCCAAAGGCGCGGAGCGCGGGCGTCTTGACGTCCTTTCTTGTTGGTTCGCCGCTCTCCTGGTCCGATTCGGGCGGTGTGAAGTTTGGATCGAGCTCCTTTAAAATCTCGTTACGGGTGCGTTCAATATCGACTTCGAGACTCTTGAGCACTCGCGCAGCGACACCTTCCCCTTCTCGTAAGAGGCCAAGCAAAATGTGTTCCGTCCCGACATAGGAATGGTTGAGCGCCTTGGCTTCCTTGCCGGCAAGCGCGAGTACTTTCTTCACTCGCGGCGTGTACGGGACATTGCCGACCATCTTGGTTTCCGGGCCGGAACCGACTTGTTTCTCGACTTCCATGCGCACGGTCTCAAGATCGAGACCCATTTTTTGCAAAACGTTTACCGCCACCCCCTGCCCCAGTTTGATGAGCCCCAGGAGCAGATGCTCGGTCCCGACGTAGTTGTGATTAAAACGGTCGGCTTCTTTGCGAGCAAGCGCCAGAACCTGCTGAGCGCGCGGCGTGAAATTATTCATTATTCGATGGCCTCGGCAGTCGAGCCATTTCCCGACTTCCTTGCCATCTTACTAATATCAGGTTTGGGGAAGAGTTTCAAACGCTCGCGAATAATCTGGGCGCGCAGATGGTCGCGCTCTTCCGCATTTAACTTCTGCTGAGAGCTTTTTTGCAAGTGTGCCGGCTGAGTCTCGATGAACAATTCGTCAATAGGCAAACGTCGATCCTCCGGAAATGCGCCCAGATCGACGCCGAGTTTGATGATGGACAATAAATTGAGAGCTTCCTTGGAAGCCATTGCGTGGGCATAGGTCAAAACGCCGTAGGCGCGGCCGATCTGATCCCAAAGTGTGTTCGGTTTTTTTTGAAGCAAAACCTGCCGGGCGTCATGTTCCTTCTCGATAATTGTTTCAATCACTTTGCTCAGACGGTTAATGATTTCCTCTTCTTTTTCACCAAGCGTTGTCTGATTGGAAATCTGGAAAAGGTTGCCCATCGCTTCGGTCCCTTCGCCGTAAAGGCCGCGGACGGCGAGACCGATTTTGCTTACCGCCTGGATGACTTGATTAATCAGTTCGCTCAAGACCAGCCCAGGCAAGTGCAACATCGCAGAAGCGCGCATGCCGGTGCCGACATTAGTGGGGCAGGCGGTCAAATATCCGAGACGCGGATCGAAGGCGAACTCCAGTTTGCTTTCGAGCGCGGCGTCGATCTTATCGACCAGCTTGAATGCCTGTTTTAGCTGCAAACCAGAGCGGATCGATTGCATGCGCAGATGATCTTCTTCATTGATCATGATGCTAAGGGTTTGCCGGCGATTAACCACCACCGCGCTGCCGGCGCCCTTGGCCGCATGCTCGCGACTGATCAGGTGGCGCTCGACAAGAACCTGCCGGTCCAGCGCCGAAAGATCCTGCAGGCTTTCGGAAAATGAATCCTGCATTTCGGACAAATCTTCCACGTGCGGCCTGATCAACTCGAGGATCGAACCGCGCTCCGCTTTCTTTGCCCAGCCCGGAAACGGCCGGTTGCGCAGATTGCGTGCGAGTCGAACACGGCTGCTGATCACAATTTGGTGATGAGGTCCTTCGCCGCGCAGCCATTCGCCTGCCGTAGCCGTCATGCTGGACAATTTCATGGTGAATTCGGGAGATCGCTCTCCAGTTGTTTGATTTGATCGCGCAATGTAGCCGCCGTTTCATAGTTCTCGTCTGCGACTGCTTTCTGCAAGTTCTCAGTCAAGGCGCGCTTTCGATGGCTGAGCTCGATGGCGCGATGCTCGCGTTCCGGCATTTTGCCCACGTGCTCAGTTCCCTTGTGCATCGCTTTCAAAAGTGTGTTCAAGCCTTCGGCAAATGTGACGTAGCACACGCTGCATCCAAGGCGGCCGGTTTTCTTGAAATCGGCCTGGCTGAAGCCGCACACCGGACATTTCTGACTCGACGCTCCTTTTTCGATTTCCTCCGCTGCACCGATGCCGAGAAGCAAATCCGCCAGCGCGAAACCGGTGGGATCCTGCACGCCTTTTTCTTTCGAGCAGGCGTCGCAGAGATTCACCTTCTGCATCTTGCCCTCCAGAATTTGCGTCAGGAAGACCGTCGCGTCATTGCATTTGCAAACATCGCACAACATCTCTGCTAATTAGACCTCGAAAGTTTGGATACATTCAACCTGAATATTTCCGAGCACTTTCCGCTGTGGAACCGGCGCTGCTCAACTTTCCTCGAAAATCGGTGTGCCTGTTTCACGCGTCATCTCCCGAAATCTTGCGATTGTGCGCGTCGTGATTGGTCCCGGTTTTCCGTTGCCGATCAGGCGCCCGTCAGCTTTGACAACTGGAACGATCTCTGCGGCAGTCCCTGTGAGGAAACATTCGTCGGCCACGAAGACATCATGGCGCGTAATATCTGTCTCCGAAATCTTGATGCCGAGTTCACCGGCGATTTCAAAAACAATCCCGCGGGTAATGCCGCGGAGCGCGCCGGCTGTGATAGGTGGCGTGAAGATTTGACCGCGCTTGACGATGAAAACGTTATCAGCAGTGCATTCGGCGACGTTTCCCGCATCGTTCAACATGAGTGCCTCGTCCGCGCCAGCCAGGTTCGCTTCAATCCGCGCCATTACATTGTTCAGGTAATTAAGGGATTTGACCGCCGGATTCAGCGCGGCCGGATTACTGCGGCGTGTTGCGCAAGTGACGATTGTCAATCCCTTTCGATAAAAGCTCTCGTGATAAAGAGCGATGGTCGCCGCAATGATAATCACGCTCGGAAATTTACATTGCGCCGGATTTAATCCCAGATTGCCAACCCCGCGGGTGACCAACAGTCGGATGTAGCCGTCACGCAGGCGATTTTGCCGGATCGTTTCGAGGACCGCCTCCGTCATGTCGCGCATCGACATTGGAATTTCCAGACAGATCGAACGCGCTGAATCCCAGAGCCGGGCTAGATGCTCTTCAAGCCGAAAGACCCGTCCATTGTAAAAGCGAATGCCCTCGAAAATTCCATCGCCATAAAGTAGGCCGTGGTCGAGGACTGATATTTTGGCGTTCGCTTCCGAATAAAATTTTCCGTCGATGTAAATCTTGGCGTCCTTAATGCCCGCCGCGCCGTGCCGTGGCCGACTTTCAATCGCAGGTTCGGTTACTGCATCAGCGGCAGGCAAGTGAGTTTTCGGTTCGTCCAACACCATCGCATCAGTGGTTTTCATAATTGCAGTAAATATCTCCGGCGTTTCGTTGCCTAATTCAAGCTGCAAAAATTGAAAGCCGTTACATCGTTAAAAACGTTACATCGTTAAATCGTGTAATGTTTCGGCATTGTAACGTTGTAACTCTTTTAACTATTTAACTGTCCCTGCTGCAAGACGCCGTCTTTGATGTGCAATTGACGGTCGCCGCGTGCCGCCAGGCGAGCATCGTGCGTCACTACAAGCAGCGTTTTGTTTCGCTCCCGTGTGAGATTCAACAGAAGATCGATAATTGCGTCTCCGGTCTTCGAATCGAGATTTCCCGTTGGTTCATCGGCAAAAATGATATCGGGATTGTTGGTCAGCGCGCGCGCGATGGCGACGCGTTGCTGCTCCCCTCCCGAAAGCTCCGCCGGCAGATGCTGCATGCGATCTCCCAGCCCGACGGCGGCCAGGCTCTCTTCCGCGTCGCCTCTCCTCGCCCGCCCCCCCGCAATCATTGCGGGCAGCAGCACATTTTCCAAGGCTGTGAGTTCAGGGAGAAGAAAGTAACCTTGGAAAATAAAACCCATCTTCTCATTCCGCAGACGCGCCTGCGTAGTAGAGCTGCCGCTATAGAGCCGGCGTCCTTCAAATTCGACCGTTCCCGATTCCGGGCGTTCCAGCCCGGCCAACGTGTAAAGGAGAGTCGTCTTGCCCGCGCCGGAAGCACCCGAGAGAAAGACTGCTTCATTGTGCGCGATCTCCATCGAGATACCGCGCAAGACCTCAATCCGCCGAGCGCCCATTCGGAATGATTGAAAAAGATCGTGCGCAACTAATTGCGGGGACTGCACCAGCAACTATCTGCCGCTAAGATCGACATCATGCAAGATCGAGATGCCTGTAACTGGAAAGCCACTGCAAAAATCCACAGCAGGTTTCCAATGCGGCGTAAGCGTCCCGCTTGCATGCTTGATTCGCAAGCCAGAGGCTTGCGCTACTTTAAAGAAAGGCGCCCGTTGAAATCGTTCCGTTGCGGCTTTTGTGGGGGAATTGTCGTTATATCATTCCCAACGATTCGAGCGTTGGTTGATCGATCGCCGACGTGACGTAAAGCCCGTGGTCGCGTTGGTAAGTTGCGACTGCCGCACGCGTAAGAGGCCCGAGCAGGCCGTCAACAGCGCCCCGATAATATCCCTGCTGTTGCAGCGCGCTTTGGACGTTGGCGACAATCTGGTCCGGCGGCAAATCGTTATAGGCGTAGATCGGGCCATCATATGCATAAAACGCATTGGGAGCGTAGCCCCAAGCCGGATACCACCAGCCTGCATTCCAATAATACCATCCACCATATGCAAAAACGACGCGGTTGTAATGACTGTTCCACCAGTTCCGCTCGTGCCACACAGGTCTGTAATTCCGAAAAACATAATAGTTTGGACCTGCCCACCATTCGCTGCCTGCAAGGCGTCTGTTTTGCTCGAACTTTACACTTTGGATGTGTCTCGGGCGCGCCTTGGTTTGAAGCTTGAACTTCTGAGCCTTGTATGGCTTGCCTTTCCCATGACCCTTGGCCACAACCAGATGCTTTTTCTTCGTGTCCGATTTATGTGATTTCTTGTTCTTTTTCGGTGCACCGACCGCGGCAAACGCGAGCGCAAGACTGCAAATTAAAATAAAGAATATTCTCATAAGGCTTTTTTCATTCTGGGCTATTAAGTATTTTGCTCTCCGGTTTATTTAACGCGCGTTTTGAACGCGTAGCCTCATTCATGACGCGTATGATCAGGCGCAAACTGAAATGCTTGGTTAGAAAAGGTCGCCCGATATACAGGTTTCGGCGGAATCCCCGGCTCCGGCCAGGAGAATCGAGAACCTAACATCTTTCGGTCGTGCGAAAGCCGCCGCCGAAATCGTTTGGCAGCGGCTTTCGTGGTGGGAATTGTCGTTATGCCATTCCCAACGATTCCAGCGTTGGCCGATCAATCGCAGCCGTCTCATAGAGTCCGCGGTCACGTTGATAGCCCGCGATTGCCTCGCGCGTAAGCGGTCCAAGCAGACCATCCACTTCGCCGTGATAATAGCCTTGCTGTTGGAGCGCTGCTTGCACATTGGCGATCACCTGATCCGGCGGCAAATCATTGTAACCGTAGATCGGGCCGTCATAAGCATAATACGCATTCGGGGCGTAACCCCACGCCGGATACCACCAGCCTGCGTTCCAGTAGTACCATCCACCGAAGACAAAGACTACGCGATTGTAGTGGCTGTTCCACCAGCCCCGATCGTGCCACACCGGCGTGTAAGTCCGAAAGACTGTATAATTCGCGCCCTGCCAGTTTTGGCTTCCTTTGATACGTCTGCCTTGCTGGAACTTCACAGGCGGAGCTTTTGCGGTGTTTGGCTGTTTTGGAACATTGAAGTGCTGGGGCTTAAATGGCTTGCCTGTGGCTGCCTTGCCGGTTGCGGCAGTCTTGCCGGCGGCCGTCGTAGCCTCAGTCGGCTTGCCTGCTTTGGCTTTTTTCCCACCTCCAGCTGGTTTGCCTTCCGCGGTAGCCTCTCCGGTTCCTGCTGCTTGACCTGCTCCTGCGTGTTTGCCTTTGCCCTTCCCTTTCTCGGCCGGCATGCCCGCTACGTTACCGGTTTCAGCCGGCTTGCCCGCGTAGGCTGGTTTCCCTGCCTTAGCTGTTTTGCCCGCTCCCGCTGGCCTGCCTGTTGTCATTGGCTTTCCCGCTGTCGCCGGCTTGCCTGTTGCTTTCCCGGCCGGTTGCGATACCTGACCAGCCTGTGCACCCTTTTTCTTTGGTTGTTCCTTCTTTTTTTCTTCTTGCGTGCCAAGCGCGAGGGACGCGAGCGCCAAACTGCAAATTAAAACAACAAATATCCTCATAAGTTTTTTCCTTCTGGGTTGTTAGACATTTTGATGTCTTTATTTATTCAACGTGGGAGCGTTGCCTTCTGGATGCCTCGTGCGCCTCTCGCTGGGCAAAATTTTCCAATCTTACGTTAGGCCGGGCATCTTTATGATTTTTCCATCTATGTACGATTGACTCGGTCAGCTTTGCTGTTGACGCACCGCTTCGAACAGCACAATTGCCACGGCGGTCGTAAGGTTCAGGCTGCGCGTTCCGCACATTGGGATCGTGATGCAACTGTCGACGTTGGCCGTGAGCAAAGTCTCGGGCAGCCCTTTTGTTTCTCGACCGAAAACGAGAAAATCGTCCTGCCTAAACGTCACATCGTAGTAAGCGCGCTTGCTTTTCGTCGTCAGAAGAAAATAACGTGTAAGAGACGCCTGTTTTGATTGCAATTGGGCAAAGGAATCCCAAATGCGCAGGTCGATTTCGTTCCAATAATCGAGCCCAGCTCGTTTCAATTGCCGATCATCAAGCGAAAAGCCGAACGGTTTGACCAGATGCAGGGTTGATCGCGTTGCGAGACAAAGCCGGCCAATGTTACCCGTGTTCGGCGGAATCTCCGGTTCAACTAAGACGACATTGAAGCCACTTTGATTCACAGATTTCGCAGATTGGAAGTCCGTGAAATTTAAATCTGCGTTAATCCGTGCAATCTGTGGAGCGCTATTTGAGCTTCGACGCGACGAATTTTTCGAGCTTCACCACGTCGGCGGCGAATTTGCGGATCCCCTCGCCCGTTTTCTCGTACGCCATCGCGTTGTCGTTCAGCATCCAGCGGAACTTCTTCTCGTCCAGCTCAAGCTTCTCGACCTTCGCCGACTTCGCTTTCTCGGGATCGAGTTTGCGTTCGATCGGTTCCGTCGATTCGGAAAGTTCCTTCATCAACTCGGGACTGATCGTCAGGCAATCACAGCCGGCCAATTCCCGAATCTGGCCAATATTGCGGAAACTCGCGCCCATGACTTCGGTCGGGATGCCGAATTTCTTGTAGTAGGTGAAAATCTCCGTGACCGATTGCACTCCCGGATCTTCCGGGCCGGTGTAATCGCGTTTGTTCTCCTTTTTGTACCAATCGTAAATCCGACCGACGAACGGAGAGATCAACTGCACCTTCGCTTCCGCCGCGCGCACCGCCTGCGGCAACGAGAACATCAACGTTAGATTGCAGCGGATTCCTTCTTTTTGCAGTTGCTCAGCGGCAAGAAGTCCTTCCCAGGTTGACGCGATTTTGATCAACACCCGTTCGCGCGGAATTTTGCGCTCTTCGTAAAGTTTGATCAGCGTCCGCGCTTTGTTGATCGACCCTTTGACATCGTACGACAATCGGGCGTCCGTCTCGGTCGACACCCGTCCGGGCACAATTTCAAGAATGTCGCAGCCAAACTGAACCAGTAGATGATCACAAATATCTTCGATCTGCTCGTGTCCGCTCAGCTCAGATTTTTTTCGATCGGCTAACACCTCCTCGATCAGATGCGCGTACTGTTGCTTTTGAGTGGCGGCATAAACCAGGCTCGGATTCGTCGTCGCGTCCTGCGGCTTGAATTCCTTAATCGATTCAAAATCCGCCGTATCGGCGACCACCTTGGTGAACTTCTTAAGCTGATCGAGCTGATTCAATTTCGTTTGAGTTTCCTTCTCTTCAGCAACTGCCATGCTCATAATTTTTCCTCCCTTTTTAGTAGAACGTACGCCCCGAACAAAAGATCGACAATCCAAAATCTATAGCGTTCCTGACTCGCGTTAGCAGCTGCTGCGAATTGTTTGTGAATCGCTACCGCGCTGCAGTTTCTGGCTCGGTCATCGACATTCCACCGATGATGCGCCAATCTTTTCCCGTTTTCAGCCACGCATGCGTGATTCGTAGCGTGTGCGGCGCGCCATTGCCTTGCTTGTTCAGCCATTTAAAGGTTATCCAGTAACAAGCAAAAGCGACGTTGCCGGTCACCTGTATTGCACCGGGTTTAAGTTCGACGGTCTTGAAGGTTGAACCTTGATTAGTTTCCAACGTGATCCAGTCCGTGATGTGGTCCTTGCGAACAGGCGTGGCACTCACTGACGGCCAACCGAGAAAATCTTGGTGCCATAATGCGCGATAAGCCGTGAGGTCATTGTTCTCCACGTAACGCCAGTATGCGCGCTCAAGATTCCAGATCGCTTGCTCGTCTGGCGATCCCTGCGAAGGAACAGCCCGCTCGGCGGAGACTGCGATACCAAACATGCCGATAGAACAAAAGAGTATGGTTAGGAGAGAGCGACGCATTGCACTAAAGGTGATCAACTTCAGCTAGCGCAGACACAGCGCAACCGTTACATCAAGAACAAATAACAAATAACCATTTGCGCGTCAGCGCGGCCGACGTTTTCAGTAGACGAGAGACTCACGCCGACACCGGTCGCGGCTCGGTCGTGCGTTTTGAGCCAAGCGCAGCGCGCACAAAATTGTTTCCGATCTCCCACATCGGCCCCGGGAATTTGCGGCATTCCGTCAGCACTTCGTCCAATGCATTCACGAACATGTCGATTTCGCGCTCGCCAATGATCAATGGGGGCAGGATTTTCATCACGTCCATGGCATGCCCGGCCACCTGAGTGAGAATACGGTGTTTGCTCAACATTTGCGTCACGATCATTTGGGCGAAGAGCACCTTGTCGATCTTGTGCAATAACTTCCAAGCCATCTTAAGTTTAAACTCCTGTGGCTCATGAAATTCAATCCCGACCATAAGCCCTTTGCCACGCACCTCTTTGATGAAAGAATGTTTCGAGCGCAATGCATCGATCTTTTCCATGAGCAACGCGCCCATTTTTGCCGCGTTCTCAATTAAATTTTCCTGGTCAATGATTTCCACCGCAGCCAAGCCACAAGCCATCGCCAGGTTATTGCGCCCGAACGTGGTCGAATGCACGACGCAACGATCCATTCGGCTGAACGTCTTCTGGTAAATGGCGCGCCGCGTGATGATGGCGCCGCACGGCACGTAGCCGCCGCTCAAGGTCTTGGCCAGCGTGATGATGTCCGGCTCGAGATTCCAATGCTGAAAACCAAACATCTTCCCAGTGCGGCCAAGCCCGGTTTGGACTTCATCGGAAATCAGCAGCGTCCCGTATTTGCGACAAAGCTCCTGCGCGCGAACGAAGAAATCGGTCTTCGGCGATTTGCAGCCCTTTCCCTGGACCGTCTCGATCACGAAGGCTGCGACATCGCGAGAGGATAATTGTCGATCCAACGCTTCGATGTCATCGAGCGGAACCCGCGCATCGAATCCCTCCATCAGCGGCCCAAACCCTTCCGTGAAACTTTCGCAGCCCATCAGAGACAGCGCGCCGAGACTGAGCCCGTGAAATGCGCTGCCAAGTGAGACCGCGCGCTTTCGTCCGGTTGCAGCGCGAGCGAACTTCAAGGCGCCTTCCATTGCCTCGGTGCCGGAGTTGCAAAAGAAAACTGCATCCAAGTGTTGCGGCGTTCGTTTCATGAGCGCCTCGGCCAGTAACCCGCTCAGAAGCGAGCAATCCATCTGGACCATGTTCGGCAGATCGAGATCGAGCACATCGCGAATCGCCTGCTTCACGACCGGATGATTCCGCCCGATGTTAAAAACGCTGTAGCCGCTCAGAAAATCCAGATACGGCTGGTTGT
>QHOW01000237.1:0-3639 GCA_003219435.1 Verrucomicrobiota bacterium
CGATGGCGCTCTCGGCGAACTTGGAGAAAGCGGGCCATCCCGCGAAGCGCATTAGCACTACCGCCACCGTCAAACTTGAAATGGTCGGTGGCGGTCCAAAAATCACGACAATCGATTTAAAAACTGAAGCCGAAGTTCCTGGAATCGACGAAGCAGAATTTCGCGAGCAGGCCGAGCACACAAAGAAAACCTGCCCGGTATCCGTCGTCTTGGCAGGCGCGCAGATTAATCTCGATGCGAAATTGGTGCGCTAGGCGGATCTATTTCGCGAGTTCGTAGAGATATTCGACGAAGGACATGACCGCGCCGTCGAAGGCTTGGATTTTCGGGTTCGCAGATTCGATAATGTAATATTCATCCGGCGCGTGCGCGCCGCTGCCGTGACCGAGCCCGAAATGGCCAGCAGCGAGCTTCAACGGTTCACCGGTAAAGACGTAACCCGGATACGAGCCAGCGTTCCGCGGCCAGAGCATCGGATCGATTCCGAATTTTTTGTAAGTCGCGACCTGCGCCTTGATGAGCGCCGAGTCAGCTACTGTGCTGGTCGGATCATAGCCGCCGGTCATGTTCACTTCGATGTCGCCGAAGCCACGCTTCGCCAAATGCGCCTTCAACGCGGCAAGCGCGTCCGCCGCTTTCATATCGGGAACAAGACGCATATCGATTTTCGCGACGGCGCGATGAGGCAAGATTGTTTTGCCGCCGGGACCGGTGTAGCCGCCGACCAATCCTTCAATATTTACCGTCGGCTGGGATTCGAGCCGTTCGTTTGCCTGCTCCCACGGCAGATTGTTGATCCAATGCTGCACACTGAACTGCTTTTTCGCCTGGGCTTCGCTGCGCACCTTGGACACTTTTTCAATCATCGCTTTTTCTTCCGGCGTCAGTGGTCGCGGCTTCGGATAGTTGTCGATCATGATTTCGTTGCCATCGTCGGAGACAAGCGTATCGAGCGCTTTCACCAAATGCCATGCGGGGCTGTCCACCATCGCCTTGAGCGAGGAATGAATGTCTTTCGCCGGACCGCGTCCCCATTTTTCACCGCTCGAAACGAGCTCTAGTTCAATGACGCCTTTCGATCCAAGGTTTACTGTCACGATACCGTCGAGGTCCTGTGTTGCCGACGGCATGAACACGCCGACACATTTCTTCAGCGCGTCCAGAACTTCCGGTCGCCTGACGAGTTGCGGAATGTGAGGGGAACCGATCTCCTCCTCGCCTTCGGCCACCATCACCAGGTTTACCGGCATCTTCTTACCCGCGCCTCGAATCGCATGCAGCGCCGCGAGAAGCGCCGCCTCCGGTCCCTTCTGATTCACCGCGCCGCGACCGATGATCGCCTTTCCGAGCGGCGGTTTATCCACAAGACGCGCCTCCGTTGGCGGCGACGTCCACTCCGCCGGATCGAACTGTTTCACATCATACATGAAATAAAGCCCGACCGTTTTCGGCGCGCCGGCATCGAGCGTTGCGAACACGCCCGGCTTCCCATCGGTGTTGATTACCGTCGCCTGCTGAAATCCAGCATCGCGCGCGAGTTTCGCCATGTACTCCGCGCCTTCCGGATAACCGCGATTCTCGGCCGCGATCGACACCTGAGCGATCCAGTCTTGCAACCGCTTCACTGCTTCATCATGACGCTTCGTGATTTCGGATTTGATGCCGGCAAGATCGTTTTCAGCTGAGAAGACGCGGTCAACGCTCGTGATGAAAGCGACAATTGCTATCAGTGATAGAATTCGTGTGTTCATAAACCAAATACTTTCTTAAAGAGCTAAGCTCTCCTGCTTCGTTGTCGAGCCGGTAGCGGTGACAAGTCCACCGAATTTCTTCACGAGCTCATCCAACTTGGCGACATAGTAATCAACGTTTTCGTCGCGATTCTGGGGATCGAACTCCGATGCCAGCTTTGCGGCTTCGTATGCGGGAACTTTTTTCGGCGTCGCTTTGACGTAGTAACTTATTTGTTCGCCGGGTCTGTAATTGCGGCCGCTCACGAGGGCAAGCTCGTAGGCGGCTGCGCGGTTGCGGGCGGAGCCGGCAATTTTGGCCCGATATTTGTCGAGCGAATCCTGAAGGGTATCGGTTTTCATGAGCATGTCGATGTTCCATTCGCGGTTGCGGATTTTCTGCTCGAAATCTTCCCGTAACTGCGGGATCGCTGCCGGTTTTTCTTCCATGATCAGCTTAATCATTTCCTCGAGGAAGACGCGCTGGAATTTCTCGAGCCCGCGTGATTTGAGCGCGCCGCCCTTGATGATGACGTCGCCGCCTTTTGTGAGGAGAGCATAATTCTTCGCCTTATAGCTGAACATCGCGTCGAACTGCTCGTCGAATTCGACTTCGATTCCCGGCGGCAACTCCTTCGCCAAACCTAGCTGTAATTCGTCGATGTTGATCTCGAATGGCGGAACGAAATAAATCCCGTCGGTATCGACTTCGATGACTTGCGCGCCTTGCCCGGTGAGCCAGCCGATCATCTTTCTCAACAGATCGCGCCCGATTTGGGTGACGCGCGCGGCGGCATCGAAATCTGCGAAATGTCCCTGAGCGAACCCGAGGTAACCATAAAAGCTGTTCAGCAGAATTTTGAAGGTATTTTGCAGCGCCTGGAGGTGGTGCTGCTTCGCGGGATCTTTCTCGCCGCGCATTTCTGCCTTCGCTTCCAATCGGAACGCGCGCACATCAGTGAGCAGATGGCGGAAGATTTGCAATTGATCGCTGGCCGGGAAGCAATCGAATTGCAACATGACTGACGGATAAAGCGATGCGATGTCGCAATGCCAGACTTTGTGCGCCACGCCGGTGAAGAAGATGTCGGTGTACCCGCCCTCGAACGCGCGTGCCATCGGCAGATCGGGAATGGAATGGCGTTGCCGGAAATATTCGCGCAGGAATAGGGCGTTGATGCGCGTGGCGTTGCCGCGCACGATCACGTCCTGGTAATTGTAGGGGAAAATTTGCGCCTGGATGAAGTAGCTCGGGCTCAACAGTTCCGATAGCGCGCGGGTTTCCCGAACGCCACACAGCGCGCGCCGTCGAAATTCTTCTGAATCGCCCAGGTACGCACGCTGCAATTCTTTGCCCCTGAGCGCTGAAATTTGTTCGCTGTCGCAAAGATCGAAATGCCGGGCGACATCCGTCCTTTCGAAACCAGCGAGGGAGCGCATTCCGACATCGTAAAATTGGGCGAGCAAAAAGGTATCGACGAAATGGCGGCCATCGATCGCGAACTTCGGATAATCGATCGTCTTCTCAGCAATCTGGAGCCGTGACGGTCGTGAGCGCAGAAAACCGCCACTGCGTCCCCAATCCACTTTCGTTTTCGCCTTCTGCGCACGCGAAACCAGATACGGCAGATTGAACCGGAACAGGTTGTGACCTTCGATCACGTCCGGGTCGCGTTCTTTGATCAGCGCGGTCAGTCGCTTGAGCGCCGCATGCTCCGATTCCACGACATTTGCGGGATCGACAATGATCAGTTCTTCCCAGCCGGTATTATCCGACAGTGCGATGGTTATGATGTGATTGTTGTAGCCCGGATCGGTGATCCCGGCGCCGGAGTCATCGACTCCGGCTACAGCATCAAACGCCAGGACTTCGAGTTGCATCCGCTTTAGTTCTTCAAACGGAAGCCCT
>QHOW01000237.1:3660-4859 GCA_003219435.1 Verrucomicrobiota bacterium
AGAAATCGCGATTCGCCTTTTTCAGGCCGTTGCGCAGCGCGACCAGTTCTTTCCAACTATCGACAGTGATCAGCCAGCCGTATTTGAGATCGCCATCGAGTTTCTCGGCTTCGATGCCAAGATCGACAACGTCTGAGTCGCACCAAACGAATGGATGGAACGGCTCGACATCGGCAACGGTCGATCCATCTTTTTCCCGGCGATAAACATTGACCGTGCCTGTCTCGCCCAACGCGATAGCAACAATGCCCGGCGCCGAATCTGCACCAAAGAGCATCGTGTTTTTCTCGAATTCCATTTTTAACAACCTTCTGTCATTCCGAGCGAAGTCGAGGAATCTCTTACTGTTTCTCGAACTGAATTAGATTGAGAGATGCTTCGACCCATTCGACTTGCGCTCAGGGCAGGCTTTCGGTCAGCATGACAAACATGAACGTTCGTTTCTGCGCAATCTTATCGCTGTCAATCGTGGTTCCAGCGCTTGCTTTCGCGCAACAGACCCCGCAGTCATTGGCCGATGCGGAGCTGCCGTCGCTGCTCGCAATTTATAAAGACGTTCACAGTCACCCGGAATTGTCGGGGCACGAGGAACGTACTGCCGCGCTAATCGCAAAGGAGTTAGGCGCTGCTGGCTGCGAGGTCACCGAGCACCTCGGAAAATACGCCGATCCAAAGTTTAAGGGCTATGGCGTGATCGGCGTTATGAAGAATGGCGATGGATCGACCGTACTGGTGCGCACCGACATGGACGCGCTGCCAGTGGAAGAGGAAACAGGTTTACCCTACGCGAGCAAGGTCACAACCAAAAATGACGAAGGCAAAGATGTCCGCGTAATGCACGCGTGCGGACACGACGCGCATATTGCAGTGTTCATCGGCACGGCGCGCGCGCTCGCAAAGCTGAAAGATCAATGGCAGGGCACGATCCTGTTCGTTGCCCAACCGGCCGAGGAATTGGGCACCGGCGCGCGCGCCTTACTCAAGGACGGGCTTTACGATCGCTTCGGCAAACCGGATTTCGCGCTAGGATTCCACGACAAGGCCGACATGCAGATCGGCCATATCGGCGTCACCGAAGGGTATACGTATGCGAACGTCGATTCAGTGGATGTAACGGTGCGCGGCGTAGGCGGGCACGGCGCGTATCCGCACAAGACGAAAGATCCGATTGTGCTCGCGGCGGAGATGATCAACTCGTG
>QHOW01000244.1 GCA_003219435.1 Verrucomicrobiota bacterium
CACCGGCTGGAATGGAAGCTCGAGCGGTCGCGTGAAGTTTTCGCGCAAATGATTGTCGATCTTGTGGCGGACGGCCTCCCGCGATTCCGGGATCCCTACCTCGAAAATTTTCCCGGGATTGAAAATATTTTTAGGATCGAACGCGTGCTTGATCTCGCGCATGACTTCAAGCAGCTCATCGCCGAGTTGCTCGCGCATGTACTCGGTGCGCGCGATACCGACGCCATGCTCGGCGGAGAGTGAACCTTTGAACTGCCGCACCAGCGCGGACGTTTGATCTGCGACTCGTCGAAACTTTTTCAAGTCAGACGCGCTGTGGAGGTCGAGCACCGGACGCACGTGGAGCAGTCCGCTAGCGGCATGACCGTAATAGCTCGCCTCTAGTCCGAGCGGTTTCATGATCGATTGCAATCCGCGCACGTATTCGGGCAACTGCGCGGGGCGAACGGCGGCGTCTTCAATAAACGCAACCGGTTTTGCTGGACCGACGCATCCAGTCAAAAGCGAGAGGCCAGATTTGCGGACTGACCAAACCAGATTCATTTGCGCTGGATCGGTGAGAATTTTCGTGCGCAGCCCGAGCTTTCTCACTTGCAAGATCGACAATCGCTCTGTGACGTCGTCGTAGAATTCGACGATCAAAATCGATTCGCAGGGCTTGGTATCGAGTTCGAGCAAATCGCGCGCTGCCTGAAAATGAAGCTGGCCTTTGGTTTGATCCAGCAAAGGGCGATCGATGTGTTCAATTGCGGCAGGCTTAAGGTCGAGAAGCTCGACCGTGGCTTGCATCGCTTCTCCCACAGATGCGAAAAAGATCAGGCCCAGCCCTTTCTCGCCTGGCAGTGCCGAGATTTTCAGTTCGGCGCAAAAAATTGCGGCGAGTGTTCCTTCGCTGCCGGCAAGAATATTGGTGAGATCGTTCGGCGCACGCAGGAATCTTTCGATGCCGTAACCGGGCCAGCGTTTTATCAAGCCCGGCGGCCAGCGCTCAGCCATTTCGGTGCTTCTTGCGCGGACGAGATTTTCGATCTTCATGCGCTCGCCGGACAACGATTCGCGCTTAGGGCCGATCTTTTCGATGCGACCGTCGGCCATCACGATTTCCAGTGAGATCACGTGGTCGGCCGTCGTCCCGTAAATTGGGCAACGCGCGCCCGACGAATTGTTCGCGATCATCCCGCCCAGCGTGGCGCGGGAACTGGTTGCCACATCCGGGCCAAAACAAAATCCGCGCGGCTTTAGAAAATCGTTAAGCTGATCCAGCACGACGCCGGCCTCGACACGCACGCTCTGTTTTTCGAGATCGAGATCGGTGATTTGGCGGTTGTAGCGCGAGAATTCAACGATTAATCCTTCGCCGATCGCGTTTCCGACAAGGCTGGTTCCAGCACCTCGCGGAGTGACCGGAACGCCTGCATCTGCCGCCGCGCGAATGACCGCGCTCGCTTCCCGCGCGCTACGCGGAAAAGCCACGCCGATCGGCTCGATCTGATAAATCGAAGCATCTGTCGCATAGAGCTGTCGCGTCAGATTATCAAACCGCGCGTCGCAACCAGTTTGCTTAATTTTCCGTTCCTGGGTGGAGGTCATCTCGACTTCTCAACATTACGCCCGCGGCGCGGATTAAAAAGTGCAGAGAAGCGTGTGTTCTCAGGCGCAGGCGCGGCCGTGATTGCGGCTGACACAGCCGCCACTACAGCAAATCCATCTGGGCGCTTTCGGGTGCAGTCTCGGCGAAGCGCACTCCGAGGCCGACGAGGCGCACGGGCTTCCCGGTGCGAGCAAATGCTTCATCGAGCAGAGAACGGAAATCCTGCAAAGTCGGTACCAATCCGACGTGCTCGGCGGTCGTGCGAGTGAAATCGTTGAATTTCAGTTTCACGAAAATTTTTGTGATGGATCGAGTTGTCTCTTTTTGCGCCAGATCGGCCATCAATTCCTGGAACAAATCTTCCAGTTTCTCTTCGCATTGCTCGAGGCTGGTAAGATCGACAGCGAAGGTTTCCTCTGTGCTGAGCGATTTGCGCGGACGATCGGGCTCCACTGGCCGATAATCGATGCCGCGGCAAAGATCGTAGAGATCGAGACCGAACTTGCCGAAAAGATCGACAAGTTCCGGACGTGAGAAACGCTGCAGTTCGCCGCAAGTTTTAACGCCGAGCTCTTCCAATTTTCGCTCGGTCTTCTCGCCGATTCCCCAGATTTTGCGGACCGGCAACTTCTCCATGAACTCGGGCACTTGAGCCGGCGTAACTTCGAATTGGCCGTTTGGCTTGTTTATTTCGCTGGCGATCTTCGCGAGCAATTTGTTTGGACCGATCCCCGCCGATGAGGTGAGTTTCGTTTTGCGAAAAATCGTTCCGCGGATCACCTGCGCCAATGGGCCCGGCGCGCCCGGGTGCGCAGTAACATCAAGATAAGCTTCATCAAGCGAGAGGGGTTCAATTAACGACGTGAACCGATGCAGGATTCCGCGAATGAGCGCGGCTTCGCGCCGGTAAACATCGAAGCGCGTCGGCAATACGATCAGATTCGGGCAACGCTGCAGCGCCATAAAAGTTGGCATGGCCGACCGGACACCGAACCTTCGGGCTTCGTAATTACACGTCGTCAGAACGCCGCGCCGGTCGCGCGCGCCGCCCACGCCCACTGGTTTGCCGCGCAATGAAGGACGGTCGCGCACCTCGATCGCCGCGTAAAAGCAGTCCATGTCGAGATGGATGATGGCGCGCAGCTTTGCATCTTTTTCCACTGACCAAATGTAGTCTTAATGATCGCGCTATCATCTTTGATCAGCGAAGAGGGATTGCGCTTTGGCAGAATTTACGTCATCTCGAAGGTGATTGTATGGCATCAGCCGCAACGCGTGTTTTCATGGTGCGACATGGCGCAACTGTCGTGAGCGCGGAAGATCGATTTGCCGGTGCGACCGATGTGGCGCTTTCCGATGAAGGACGCGAGCAAATACGCAAGTTGGCG
>QHOW01000052.1 GCA_003219435.1 Verrucomicrobiota bacterium
AATAGATCGCGCGCGCCGGCCTTGATGAACATGCCGAGCCCGCGCTTCATCTCGACCAAATCCTCATCGACCATTTGTTGATACGCCTTAAGGACCGTGAGCGGATTGACCCGATATTCGGCCGCGACATTGCGCACCGACGGCAGCGGATCGCCCTCTTTAAGCACGCCGTCGAGTATCATGTGAACGCCACGGTCGCGAAGCTGTCGGTAAATCGGCTGACTATCGTTCCATTCATGCATCCTGTATTCCGGAAGGCCATTCCCTGCGGCTGCGTCCGTTTTGGGCGCCGTAGCCTTGGCGTAGGTGGCTCATATGGTGATATAGTTAACTATAACAGTATTCACCAGGCAAGTATTTTTTTGAAAATTTTTTTGGCCCAGCCGTCCCCCGTCGCCATCCGCTATCCGTTTCAGAAACGCAATATGGCGCGGCTGCGCGCCGTCTCGGACAAGATCGNCATCAATCCGCGCTTGGCGCATTATCTTCAACGCCGCAGCCACGACAAAGCGCTCGAGTTCTTGGGACCCCTGTAGCGGCCGTCTGCGACCGTCGAATTAAATTCTTCCGCCGCTCATAGAGCGCCGCCACAGCATCATTGCGAACACAAATCTACGATCAACTTGCGTGGCCTTGGCTGATGGCCGGGTTACGCCGCCTGTGTCCCGCCAGAGCTATCACTCAATCTGAACGCCTGCAAGACTCGCTGACGGACTTCAGCGAGCACATAAGCTTTCTGCGCACGGAAGTGAACGACGGAAACATCAGCAGCGCTGAGTGCGGCGTCCAAAAATTCATCGCGGCGCTGCCGTACTGAGCCGCCATGACTTGAATCGTCCAGTTCGACTACACCAATAATCTCCAACGTACTGAGGTCGCAAACAGCAAAGTCCACGGGCTTTCCAACGATACGATTGAAGGCTGAGGAACGTTCGCTGCGCGATAGACCTTTGCAGGGGCAAATGATATCGGCTAAACGCAATTTGCCGAAGATCCGGTATTCGCTGGCAAAAATCTGCTCGAGCACACCAAGAAAGGAACGCTCGGCTGGCGTACAAAGCCGCTCGATGCGTTCATACGGAAGTGTGACGGCTCTGCCTCTCAGAACGATACGAAGTAGCGCAGCAACAACGGCAAGCGCAGCGATGATTCCGACTGTAAGAAGCAGGTCGTATTGATTCACAGAGAGCACGCAGCCATATCAACGAGAATAGGATCAGTCACCGCCCACCACAGCGAGCGCTGCTTTCACTTCATCCTTCATAATTCATCCTTCAGCCTTTTCAGCACGCTGGCCAGCATCTCCTGGGTGGGTCATTTGCGCGTATCGACCTTGTCGCTTGGTTCGGCGGGTTGCGCAGAGGGTGGTGTCGCAGGCGGTTCTTGCGCTTTAGCCTGAGTTAGCGAAGCGAATGTCGGTGCGAGTTCGTGAAACTGGGTGACATCACGAACTAGCGACAGTCCAGGAAGGACTTCTCCTGTCGCGCGATTCGGCATATATGCCGACACAACTCCCATGACCATCGGGAGCGGATTTGCAAGGTGAAATGCAGGCCCGCCGCTAACGCCGTTAATAGCAACTCCATCGACGAAGTATGCCTTAGCGTTTTCGTCCCAAGCGCTGATTCGCCCACCGAAAAAGCAAATCCGGGCTGTGGCAACAGCCGGGAACCCGAGCCAGCCAATGTCATGTCGCTTTTTGCGTCTAACGGCGGTTGGCTGCGTCGCCTGCTTAAGGCCAAACAGAAATCAGAGTTCGTCAAGCAGGGTCTGTCTAACTCTAGCGCGAATGTTGCGGTGCTGAAGGGGCTGAATCTCGATACGTATCTTTCGGACGTGGCCAGTCGCGGTCCGATGGAAGAAATGAGGGAACCATCCACTGCTTAAATGCGACCGACCAAAGGTAGCAACGACGAGCCTCTAGCACTCCCGACTGATACTGCGCGCGAACGGAACGGAACTCTTCGATGCCATGCCGCGTAAGCTCCCACTGGTCTTGGCTATGACTGAACATCAGCTCGGCCACGACTGCATCCTTGCGGCCCCACGCAATCAACGTGTGCCAGCGCGGCTCGTTGGTGGTCGCTGATGGGTATGGGCTACGATCCTCGTCACGGATATCGAACCAATGATTCTCACGGATGAACGAGATCGTCTCCTGCTTGAAGTGACACCCGCCCATCTCACGCAGCGCGGCAAACAGCATTACGATACACTGAGCTCGCGGGTTTTCGATTGGAACGCTCGCGATGCTAGTCATGGCGCATAAAGGCCTAACGAGAATTGTGCGCACAATATGCGTCTATTTCTTGCCCTTCCGACCGGGGGGAGCGGTTAAAACGCTGCATGGCAGAAGGGCAGGCGCTTGCACAAGCGCCTCTACAGTTTCTACCGCGAATACAACTCGACGATGAGCTGTTCGTTGACGATTGGCTGCATCTCTTCTCGTGACGGGATATGCGCGACTTTGCCGCTGAGCGCGTCGCGATCGGCCGTGAGCCAATCGGGCACAGGAGCGATCTGGGTCAGATCGAGATTACGGAGAACGAGCTGACGCGATTTCGGTTTATCTTTGATCGTGATTTCGTCGCCCGCTTTCACATTGTAGGAAGCGATGTTCACGCCGCGCCCGTTTACCAGCACGTGGCCATGTGATACAAGCTGGCGAGCGGCGCTGCGCGTATTAGCCAAGCCGAGGCGGTAAACGACGTTATCCAGTCGCGTCTCCAAAAGTTGAAGAAGTGTCTCACCCGTTACGCCGCGTTTGCGCAGCGCGTTCTCAAAGATGCGCCGGAATTGACGCTCCAGCAGTCCATATTGATAACGCAGCTTCTGTTTTTCCCCGAGCGCAATCGCGTACTCGGACTGTTTCCGTCGCGAACCTCTCGGGCCGTGCATGCCGGGCGGATAATTTTTCCGCTCCAACGACTTGGAGGAGCCGAAGATCGGCACGCCATAACGGCGGCTCACTCTCGTTTTTGGTCCGGTGTATCTGCCCATGATGGAAAAGGAAGGTTAAAAGCGTTACAAGGTTACAAGGGTTACAACAGTTAGAAGGGCTGCAAGTTGAGAGCGTTGCCGATGATCGCGCATTTAACAATGTAACGTTGTAACATTTGTAACGATCTCGATCAGACGCGGCGTGGTTTGGGCGGGCGACAGCCGTTATGTGGCACGGGAGTAACGTCGCGGATAACAGTGAGATCGAGCCCGATTGCCTGCAAAGCGCGCACCGCCGATTCGCGTCCCGCTCCCGGCCCTTTTACCAGCACTTCCACTTCGGCCCATCGCCTGCCGGGAAGCATCCTGCGCGACCATCTGAGCCGCGTACGCGGTGCTCTTGCGCGAGCCTTTAAAGCCGACCTTGCCGGCGCTCGACCATCCGATCACGTTGCCGTTCATGTCCGTGATCGTCACGATTGTGTTGTTAAACGTCGAAAGAACGTGCGCGATGCCGGAATGAATGTTCTTGCTGCCTTTGGCTTTGACGATCTTTTGTTTCCCGACCGCGTCGGCCGAAAGCGAAAGGTTCTCGGGCGCTGCTGCGACTGCAGGGGCTTTCGGCGCGGCCTCTTCTTTTTTCTTTTTTGGCGCTTTTTTCGCCGGCTTTCCTCCCGGTTCAGCTTTTGAAGCTGCCGGTTTACCTCCCGCGTCTGCCGAAACCGCGCCTTCAGCGGCCTCGTCGCCGGTTGTTGCCACGGGCTTGCCTTCCGGTGAATCCGTCGGAGCGGCTACTGATGCCGGCTTCTCCGTTTCCGGTTTTTCTCCCGCCGCTGCGGGATCGGTTGGGTCGTTTGATTCAGCCATTTGAATTAATCGCTAAACTTTGCCAGCTTTGGCTTCCGGGTTACGGATCACGCCGACGGTCTTGCGCGGGCCTTTGCGGGTTCGGGCATTTGTCGATGTTCGCTGGCCGCGCACGGGCAAGCCTCTCCGGTGCCGGATACCGCGATAAGAATTGATCGCCTGGAGCCGCTTTAAATTGCCTTGCACGTCGCGGCGCAAGTCCCCCTCGATCTTGATCTTGTTGTTCGTGATCGCGTGAATGATTTCGTTCAATTGCTGCGGCGTAAGATTCTTCGCGCGCAAGTTGGGATCGATGTTCGTTTGCTCGAGAATGCGTCTGGCCGTGCTGAAGCCGATTCCGTAAATGTAGGTAAGAGACGCTTCGATGCGCTTGTCCGCTGGAATTTCAACTCCGAGTAATCTTGGCATGGTGTTGGTTACAAAAGTTACAAGGTTACAAAGTTAAATCGCTAACTCGTTAAATGCCTTCATCCCTGGCGCTGTTTATGGCGCGGGTTTTTGCAGATCACGCGCACCACGTTCTTGCGCTTCACGATCTTGCAACTCGCACAAAGTCTTTTTACTGATGGTCGTACTTTCATAATCCGCGAAATGGGAAACGCAGAGGGGCCTCCGCGTTGTCACTTATGGCGATAGGTAATTCGCCCTTTCGACAAATCGTAGGGTGAAATCTCTAGCATAACTTTGTCTCCTGGCAAGATACGAATGAAGTGCAGCCGCATTTTCCCGGAAATATGCGCCAGCACGCGATGGCCGTTGGCCAGCTCAACCCGAAACATCGTATTAGGCAGCAACTCGACGACTGTGCCCTCTACTTCAATTGCGTCTTTGCGCGCCATGTCAGGATTTCTGGCTCATCCTTCGTAATCAAAACGGTGTGCTCAAAATGCGCCGAAGGCAGCCCATCGGCCGTGACCACCGTCCAGCCATCATCGAGCAATCGCACGGCAGCCGTGCCCAAATTAATCATTGGCTCGATGGCAAGCGTCATTCCCGCCTTGAGACGCGGGCCGCTCCCCCGTTTGCCGTAATTAGGGATTTGAGGTTCTTCATGCAGTTTGCGGCCGACGCCGTGGCCGACAAATTCGCGCACAACGGAAAAGCGGTTGCGCCGGGCTTCATCTTCAATCTCTGCACAGATATCGCCGAGGCGAGTGCCTTCGTGCGCGATTCGGATTGCGCGCTCCAGCGCATTCTCGGTCACGCGCATCAGTAGATCGACACGTTCGTCCACCATTCCAACCGCTACGGTCGCGGCGGTGTCCCCCACCCAACCATCTTCGATTACTCCGATGTCCAGCTTTACAATATCGCCGTATTGGACGCGGCGTTGACTCGCTATGCCATGTACGACTTCGTCATTGAGCGAAATGCAAATACAGCCCGGAAACACTCGGTGACCGAGCCGATACCCGAGAAAGGCGCTTCTGACCCTGACCTCCTGCATGAAAACAGCGGCCGCTTCATCGATCTCTTTGGTCGAGATTCCTGGCCGAACAAGGTCGCTTACGCGATCGAGAATGTCGCTCGCCGTGCGGCAGGCTTGCCGCATTTTTTCGACTTCTCTGGCGCTTTTGATCGGAATCATGCCGAGTTTTTGTTCTCGATCAGCCGGGAGATATCGGCAAACACCGTCTCGCGATCGCGGTTGCCGTCGATCCGGTACAAGATTGACATCTTACCATAAAAGGATGCGAGCGGTTCGGTCTTGGTGTGGAACTCCTGCAACCGGGTTTGCAACACGTCCAGATCATCGTCGTTGCGGCGCGCCAGCGGTCCGTCGCAATAAGGACATACGGGCCGGTTCGCAAACTGCGCGCTCGATGAGCTGGTGGTAAATCCGCAGGCACTGCATTGAAGCCGGCCTGAAATACGATCGCGCACAGTTTGCTCGGAGACTTCGAGCCAGATCGCCAGATCGAGCGCAGTCCGCAGCCGGGTCAAGATCGCCATCAAGCTCTCGGCTTGTGGCAGCGTCCGAGGAAAACCGTCAAAAACAAATCCGTGGCCACCGTGCAATCGTAGCCAGTCTTCAATCAGCCGAATGATAATTTCATCTGAGACGAGGCTGCCGTGCTGGATCGCATCGGCGGTCTGCTGCCCCAGAGGCGTCCCGAGGTCTTTTTCCCGGCGCAAAATCGCGCCCGGCGAAGTGACGGGGATACCGAATTGGCGCGTAATCATCTCCGCTTGGGTCCCTTTTCCGGAACCCGGCGCGCCAAGAAGAACGAGTCGCCTTTTCACTCAAGGAGTCTATCGCCCATAAAGGAAAATGGCGACCCCGGCAATCACGAGCACGGCGATCCCTACATAGAACCACATCAGCGTGCCGCTCGCCGCCGCTTCGCCGCGACTATAGGAGGCGCGATCAAACGACCGCCCGCGGATACGGCCCTTGCGCAGGAACCCGTCGTAATGCCGTTGAATTAAATGTGTCTCCACCTGGCGCATGGTATCGAGTATCACGCCGACAATGATCAACAAGCTGGTGCCGCCGAAAAATTGCGCTGTGATGACCGGAACGTTCAGTCCCTGGCTGAGCAGACTTGGCAAGACCGCTATTAAAGTAAGAAAGAACGCGCCGGCGAACGTCAGCCGCGTCATGGTAAAATCAAGAAAGTCGGCAGTCGGTTTCCCCGGCCGGACACCGGGGATATAGCCACCATATTTTTTCAGGTCGTCCGCGATCTGAGCGGGTTGAAACTGCGTCGCGACCCAGAAATAACTGAAGAAGAAAATCATTGCTGCGAGAGCGACGTAGTGCGGCCAGCCGTTGGAAAGCTCGGCGGCGATCTTCGCGGCTGTGGGGCTGTTTCTAAATCCGTACTGGACAATCGTCGCTGGAAAGAGAAGCAGAGCCCAGGCGAAGATGATTGGCATCACGCCGGCGTAGTTCACTTTCAAAGGCATGTACTGCGTTTGGCCGCCGTACATTTTGCGCCCGACCACGCGCTTGGCGTACTGCACAGTAATCTTTCGCACGCCTTGGGTGATCGTGATCACCCCAGCGATGACAATGAACAGGAACGCTACCATGAGCACAAGAACGGCCGGGTTGACCTGGCTAGTTCCTGTTTGCGCTGAGGGCACAAAGGTCTTCCAGGCCTGTGCCAGGGCTGCGGGCAAACGCGCAACAATGCCAATCGTGATGATAAGCGAAATTCCATTGCCAATTCCGCGCTCGGTAATTTGATCACCTAACCACATCAAAAAGAGCGTACCAGTGCTCAACGAAACCACGGTGGCGATTCGAAATTTCCAGCCAAGATCATCCACCAGCGGAATTCCGAGGTTTCTGATAGTGTCCGTGATTCCCGGCAGCATCGTATGATACGATTCCGGGTGCTGAAATGATAACGCGAGCAGATACCCCTGGAAAACGCACAGGACAAGCGTCGCGTAGCGCGTTAATTGCATGATCTTTTGCCGCCCGCCATCTTCGCGCTGCAACCTGCCAAGCCGTGGAATCACCGCAGTCAGCAACTGCATCATGATCGATGCGCTGATGTAAGGCATAATGCCCAGGGAGAAGATGGCGCAATTTTCAAGCGCGCCGCCGCTAAACAAGTTGAAGAGCGCCGCGAGACCGCCTCCGGTCCGGCTGGACGCGGTCCGAAACCATTCCTGCAAGACGGCCTGGTTGACTCCAGGAGTAGTGATCGCCGCGCCCAAGCGCACAAGCACAATCACCGCCAGCGTAAACAAGATGCGCCGGCGCAATTCCGGTATCTTAACGCTATTTAAAAACGCCGAAACCATCCGCTAAATTTGGAACATCGCGCGTCGAGAAGCCTAGCGCTCCCGGGCTGTTTTCTCTTTTGCCTGCGATTGCGCTTTGGGCAGCTTTTTTCTTGTCGATCGCTTACGCGCGGCCGGCTTTCGGGGCATTTTCTTCGTTGTAAGATCGACATCCTCTTGTGAGACGGTTGCCTTTGATGCCCGGCTATTAAGCAATGAGATGGTTCCCCCAGCCTTCTCGATTTTTTCCCGGGCTGCCGCGCTGACTTTATCGGCTTCGACCGTCAGGCCGTGTTTCAGTTCGCCGCCGCCAAGAATTTTGATCCCAAGGAAATGACCGCGCACCAGGTTCGATTCGCGCAACAATTGCTCGTTTACCGTTGCTCCCGCCTTGAACTCATTGAGGTCGTCAAGATTCACAATTGCATAGTGCTTGCGAAAAGCGGCATTGTTAAATCCCCGTTTCGGCAATCGCCGAATCAGCGGCATCTGGCCGCCTTCGAACCCGAGCCGTATGCTGCCGCCGGAGCGCGCTTTTTGTCCTTTGTGACCTTTGCCGCTTGTTTTTCCGTGCCCGGAACTTTCACCGCAGCCAAGGCGTTTGACGCGGTGTCGCGAACCGGGACGCGGCCGTAAATTATGAAGCCGCATCATGATTGTTCGCCTTTCCATCGGCCGACTGAATTCCGCGCAATTTGAAAATTTCGTCACGCCGCCGCAGCGACCGCAGAGCGGCAATCGTTGCCTTCACGACGTTTGCGTGATTGCTTGAGCCTAACGACTTGGCCAGCACGTCGCGAATGCCGGCCGCTTCGGCCACCGCACGCACACCGCCACCGGCGATGACGCCTGTTCCGGGCGACGCCGGGCGCAGAAGCACGCGTGCTCCATCGTATTCGCCAATCACTTCGTGCGGGATAGTGTTTTCGCGCAGCGAAACCTTTTCCATTGATTTACGCGCCGCCTCGGACGCTTTCCGGATTGCTTCCGAAACTTCGTTCGCTTTGCCAAATCCGCAGCCGACTTTCCCATCGTGATCTCCGGCCACGATCAATGCGCTGAAGCTAAAGCGCCGCCCACCCTTTACTACTTTCGCGCAGCGGTTGATGAAAACGACCTTCTCGGTCGTATCACCCCGTGCCGCGGGCGTCCTGTCCGGGTTGCGCGAATCTGGTCGCCTGCCTGAAGTTTGTGCCATGAGTTAAAATTTTAAGCCGCCCGCGCGGGCTGCGTCTGCCAGAGCTTTCACTTTCCCGTGGTAAAAGAAACCGCCGCGATCAAAGACGACGCGATCGAGTTTCTTCGCAAGCAGACGTTCCGCGATCGTTTTGCCTATCTGTTCGGCCGCTGCGCGGTTGGCGGCGGCTTTACTTTTACCGGGCGACGAACGCTCCATTGTCGATGCGGCGGCTAGTGTACGTCCGGCGCCATCGTCGATAACTTGCGCGTAAACGTGTTTCCCGGAAAAATGGACGGCCAGCCGCGGCCGTTCCGCCGTGCCCGCGACTTTTTTCCTGATCCGTTGATGAACGCGCTGCCGCGCCGCTTTACGAGTCGTCGCCATATTTATTGGACTGTCTTGCCTTCCTTGCGACGAATCTGCTCGCCGGCATAGCGCACGCCTTTGCCCTTGTACGGTTCTGGCGGGTAAAAACCGCGAATGTCTGCCGCTACCTGGCCTACCAGTTTTTTGTCCACACCTTCGATGTTAATCTTAGTGGCATCAGTGACAGTGATCTTGATGTCCTTTGGAATCTGAAACTGAACAGGGTGAGAAAAACCGAGGCTCAAATTGAGCATCGGGCCTTGCACCGCGGCCTTGAAACCGACGCCCTCGATCTCGAGCTGCTTGGCAAAGCCCTGGCTGACGCCCTGCACCATGTTGTGAACCAGGCTGCGCGAGAGCCCGTGGAGCGCTTTCACGCTGCGCGTTTCCGCTTCGCGCATGACCGAAACTCGGTTGTCCTTCACTGTTGCCCTGATGTCGCGCGGCAGCTTCCAGTTCAGCTTTCCCCTGGGTCCCTCTACCGATACCGCGCCGTCATTGTCGATGCTGACTTTAACTTTGTCGGGAATCTCGATCTCTTTATTTCCGATTCGTGACATAAAATTTACCAAACGTAGGCCAACAGTTCGCCGCCAACTTTTTGCTTTCTCGCCTCACGCCCCGATAAAACACCGCGCGAGGTGGAAAGAATCGCCACGCCCATTCCACCAAGAACTCGCGGGATTTCATCCGCGCCTACGTAACGGCGCAATCCCGGCCGGCTTACCCGTCGCAAATTCGCAATCGCACTGGAGCGATTCACGATTTTATTTGTGATCTTGATGCGCGGATGCGCGGCGCTCGTGTCGATCGAGTAATCGGAGATATAGCCTTCCTCCTTCAAGATGCGGGCAATCTCTGCCTTGATCTTCGAGTATGGAACCAACACCTCGGGCTTTTGCGCACGCGTGCCGTTGCGGACACGCGCCAAAAGATCGGCAATGGGATCAGTAACAGTACTCATGAAAATCAGGCGGGTTGCGCGGCGGGCCTTGCCCGGTCGCTGAACGGCATTCCCATTTCGCTCAAGAGCGATTTGGCTTCCTCGTCCGTTCGTGCCGTGGTGACGATAGTAACATCAAATCCGATGTTGCGCTTGATTTTATCGAGCTCGACCTCGGGAAAAATCGATTGGTCCGAAATTCCCAGCGTGTAGTTGCCGTGATCATCAAAACAGCGCGGCGACACCCCGCGGAAATCGCGAATGCGAGGGAGCGCTGCTTTGATGAAGCGCTCGAGAAATTCGTACATACGCTCACCGCGCAAGGTCACCTTCGCGCCGATCGCCTGGTCCTTTCGTAATTTGAAATTGGAAATGCTTTTCTTAGCCAGCGTTTCCACCGGGCGTTGGCCCGTGATCAAGGCAAGCTCCGCTTTTGCCTCCTCCAGCGCCTGCTTCACGTCCGATTGCGAGCCGACCGAGGTGTTAATCACTACTTTCTCGACCTTTGGAACCTGATGAACGTTCTTGTAGCCGTGCAGCTTTTGCAGCGCCGGCATTACCCGTTCTTTATAATCACGATAAAATTCGTTTTCCATTTCTCAACAAAGCTGTCCTAGCTCTTCTTTTTCTCTCGTTTCGCTTTCGGTTCCTTGCTTTTCACCGGCTTTCCGTCGCGTTCGATCAATTTCACATTGGAAATATGAATCGGGCCTTCGCGTTCCGCGATCTTGCCGCTGGGATTGTCCTGCGATTTCCGGAGATGCTTCTTAATAATCCGCACGCCCTCGACCAAAACGCGCCGCTTATGGGGAAACACCGCCAGAATTTTCCCCGAAGAACCGCGAAAATTCCCCGAGACGACCTCGACATGGTCGCCTTTTTTAACGTGGCACTTAATGCGGTTCATAAAACTTCCGGAGCGAGCGAGACAATTTTCATGAAATTCCGCTCGCGCAATTCGCGGGCTACCGGTCCAAAAATGCGCGTGCCACGGGGATTCAAATCTTTATCGATAATCACGATCGCATTGTTATCGAAACGCAGCAGAGAGCCATCTTCGCGCCGGATCGGCTGTTTCGTGCGAACGAGTACTGCACGCACGACTTCGCCTTTTTTTACCGTTCCGGTCGCGCTGGCTTCCTTCACGTTCGCCGTGATCACATCGCCGATTCCGGCATAAAGCGTCGACTTACCGATCACGCTGATCATCGTCGCCATGCGCGCCCCGCTGTTGTCCGCCACATCAAGTCTGGATCGAAGTTGCACCATAAAAATCTTCCTCTCCCTCTTCCTCTTCTCGCTACTTTTGGATAACCTCCACCAAACGCCAGCGCTTTAGCTTGCTCAGCGGCCGTGTCTCCATGATCCGAACCGTGTCGCCCGTTTTCGCCTTGTTCTGTTCGTCGTGCGCGTAAAATTTTCTCATCTGTTTAACGATTTTGCCGAACTTGGGATGCGGCACGCGCGTGACCGTCTGCACCACAATCGTCTTGTTCATGCTGCTGGAAATCACTTCGCCGGTCCGCGTCTTGCGCGAGCCGCGGGTGAAGGATACAGGCAGCGGGGGCGGTTGTTGATCTTGCTCAGCCATAAATTTACTTTTTCTCAGTCTCTTTCGCCCGCTGTGAGAGCACTGTTTCAATGCGGGCAACATCTCGCCGCAGCAAGCGTAACCGGCTTGGCTGCTCGAGCTGGCCGCTCTGCTGTTGCAAGCGCAGATGCAACCTCTCCTGCCGCAAGTCACGTCTCTTGGTCAGCAGCTCATCCGTACTCGATTCGATGATTTCTTTCGTTTTCATGGTTCGCTAGGCAGCGGCGACGTGGTGCCGGCTCAGAAATTTCGTTCGCACGGGCAACTTGTCCGCTGCCAGCCGAAGAGATTCACGCGCGACCGATTCGGGCACACCATCCAGTTCGAACAAGATGTTGCCGGGCCGCACGGTCGCCACCCAGAACTCAGGCTGGCCTTTGCCCTTGCCCATGCGGGTTTCCGGCGGACGCCCCGTGACCGATTTGTCGGGAAAAATGCGGATCCAGAGTTTGCCTTTGCGTTTCATATTGCGCGTAAGGGCAACTCGCGCGGCTTCCAGTTGAGTGTTGGTGATCCAGGCGCGTTCGAGAGTTTGCAAACCAAACTCGCCAAAGTCGATTCTGAGATTACGCGAAGCAGTCCCCTTGCGACTTCCTCGCTGGGACTTCCGATACTTCACGCGTTTTGGCATTAATGGCATAACGATGCTCCTTAAACTGACTCAGGCACCGGCGGCGGTGGGGCTGAGGGCGGTGGCGGCGTAGCAGATTGAGCCGGCGCTTCTTCCTTTTTACAGATCCAACATTTTACCCCAATCTTACCGTAAACCGTATTGGCTTCGGCGAACCCGTAGTCGACGGCTGTCCGCAGCGTATGAAGAGGAACTTTACCTTCCCGATACCATTCCGACCGCGATATCTCCGCGCCATTGAGACGGCCCGAACAACGCAACCGAATCCCCTCCGCGCCAAAATCCATCGCGGTCTGTACCGCCTTTTTCATCGCGCGGCGATAAGCAATGCGCCGCTCAATTTGCAACGAGACGTTCTCGGCGACCAGCTGCGCATCAAGCTCGGGCGATTTGATTTCCTGGATGTCGATTTTGACCTGCTTTCCCTGCGCCATTTTCGAGATCTCCTCAGTCATCTTTTCGATCTCCGCTCCTTTGCGCCCAATTACGATTCCCGGACGCGCGGTGAAAATTGTTACCCGAATACTGTTCCACGCCCGCTCGAGCACAATTTTAGAGACAGCGGCGAACTGCAGCTTCTTCTTCACATAATTTCGAATCTCGAAATCGCTGTGCAAGAACGCGGGCAGTTCCTGCGGCGAGGCATACCAGCGCGAGCGCCAGTCGCAATTTACCCCCAGGCGAAACCCAATTGGATTAACTTTTTGTCCCATAACGTTCCTGATGTGGAGTTACTTCTTTGCCTTTGCGGCCGCGGTTTTCGTTCTCGGCTTCTTTTCGGCCGCCGTTGTTGGACTTTGACTCGCCTCGCCCGTCGTTTGCTTCTTTGTCTTTTTTCCCTGTTCGCGTTTCGCTTTTTTGGTTTCGCGCGTCTCAATTGGAATTTCATCGGAGAGCACGATCCGAATATGGCTGGTTCGCTTTAGAATGGTGCTGCCACTGCCACGGGCGCGCGCCATCATCCGCTTCAGTGTTGGGCCCTCGCCGACAATCGCTTCCTTTACGACCAAACCGTCAGGTTTCAGGTTGGCGTTGTTCTCCGCGTTAGCAATTGCACTCTTAAGCGTCTTGCCAATCAGAAAGGATGCTTTTTTAGGAGTGAAAGCGAGAAGATCGAGTGCGGCCGAAACCGGCAGACCCTGGATCTCACGCGTGACTTCGCGCACCTTGAATGGCGAAATCCGCGCATACTTATATATCGATCTCACTTCCATCGCTTCGCGACTTATAAGGTTACAACGTTACAACAGTTACATGGGTTACATCGGAAAGGCGTCTCCTCCTTTGTAACTCTTGTAACTTTTTTAAGCCTTTTAACGTTCATTACTTCAAACTCATATCGGACTGGGCATCCACCTGAAGCCGGTCGCCTACTTTTATTTTTTCCTTCTCTAAATCCATTTCTTGAATCACGGCGCCGCAAATTTTCTGCCTCACATCTACCACTCGTAATGTTGCGATCTTTCGGTCGTCGCGCATTACGCGCATCGGCATGCCAATTTTGACACCTTGCTTTTCACCCAAGTTGCCGACCACAAACGACCATTCTTCCTTCACGCTGATGACGCTCCCGTCCATCAGACCGGGCTCCTGAGAATCCGGCGCGTCATTCGATCTTGCGACAAGGTCATTCGTGCTGCGCAGTTGCGTTTCCACGTCCATCCGCGCTTGCGCATCGCTACTCTGCGACGTTTTCAAATACCGCAACATCGCCTCGTTCAGGCGCAACATCTTGTCGCGATAATCATCGCGTTCCTTTTGCGCGAGTTGAAGATCGCTCACCGCCGCCAGCAAACGCTGTTCCAGCTTCGCCCGATCCTTGTTCGCCGCCGCCAGACCCAGCGCCTCCATCCGCAATTCCAAGTCGGAATACTTGCGGCGAAACAATTCCGCCGCCGCGTTGGATTCCGCCAGGCTGCTCGTCAATACCTTGAGCGATTCCTGGTCGATGGACAGTTGCCTGCGCAATTGTTCGTTTTGCGTGAGCAATGTCTCGGCCGTCCCTGCGCCGTCCGCATTTTCAATTTTGGATTCTGACAAAGAACTATTTCCCTCTGCCGCCAGCCTTCCGACGGGCAACAGGCCCACAAACATGATCATCGACCCACGAGTCATTGCCCATTTGGGCAATCGACAATCGGAAATCGAAAATCGAAAATTCACATTACTTGGTCACCTTCGCCGTATGGGAGCCGTGTTTCTTGAACACCCGCGTCGGCGAAAACTCACCGAGCTTGTGACCAACCATGTTCTCGGTGATGAAGACGGAGTTAAAGGTCTTTCCGTTGTGCACCAAAAACGTGTGGCCGACAAAATCCGGCGTCACCATCGAACGCCGTGACCATGTTTTGATCGGTCTTTTTGCGCCCGAACTATTCATCTTGTCGATCTTCTCCAGAAGATGCGACTCGACGAAGGGTCCTTTCTTCAACGATCTAGCCATAAATTGCAAGTGGATTTGTGAAGGGTCGCGCTCTGCAAGACCGGAGTCGCAGGAGCTTCGCCCTCCAACACATCACGTTTTTTTCTTTGATTTTCTCCGTTCCAAAATAAACCGACTGCTCGGCTTGTGTTTGCTCCGTGTTTTAAATCCTTTGGCGAGTTGCCCCCAGGGACTCACGGGGTGATGCCGGCCACCGCCCCCTTTTGATTTCCCCTGCCCACCGCCCATCGGATGATCGATCGGATTCATGGCCATGCCCCGCACATGCGGACGGCGTCCCTGCCACCGCGTCCGTCCCGCTTTCCCGCTCGACACATTCATGTGATCGACGTTTCCCACCTGGCCGATCGTCGCGAAGCAGTTTTCGTGGATGCGACGGATTTCGCCGGAGGGCATTTTCACCAGCGCGTAGCCTCCTTCAAGGTTGCTTAACGTGGCCTGCTGCCCAGCGCTGCGCGCAACCTGACCGCCGCGTCCCGGCGCCAACTCGATATTGTGAATGTTAGCGCCAAGCGGAATCGCGCGAAGCGGCAGCGCATTTCCCAGATCCGGCGCCGCATCTTCTCCGGCGGCGACTGTCGATCCGGCACGGAGACCGTTCGGGGCAAGAATATAACTTAGCTCGCCATCCGCATATTTGATAAGGGCAATGCGCGCAGAACGGTTCGGATCGTACTCGATCCCGACAACCTCCGCGGGAACACCGCGCTTATGTCGCTTAAAGTCGACTTTGCGGTATTTCTGTTTGTGACCGCCGCCGATGTGTCGCGACGTCAGCCGGCCATAATTATTGCGACCGCCGGATTTTTTCTTCGACTCAACCAAACCCTTGGCCGGCCGCCACTTCGTGATTTCATCGAAGCGCGGCAGCGATTTGAAGCGCAACGTCGACGTAAGCGGGCGATAGTTCTTGAGAGCCATAATCAAAATGACGAATGACGAATGACGAATGACGAACGAAATCCGAAGCTCAAATGATGAAGCAGGGCAATCGCGCTCGGCAACATTTGGTTTTCGTGCTTCGTCATTGTTTCGGGCTTCGTCATTCGTGCTTCGTCATTCCACTTCATACCAAATCGATCTTTTCGCCTTTTTTCAAGGTCACGATGGCTTTCTTCCAGTGCGGCCGCCGTCCCAATGGCCCCCGGACGCGTTTCTTTTTGCCGGCGTAATTGCAGGTGTTCACATCGACCACCTTCTTTTGAAACAACCGTTCAATTGCGTTCTTGATCTGGATTTTGCTCGCGCGCGGGCTCACGCGGAAAACATATTTGTTCAGCTTTTCACTCATCAACGTCGACTTCTCAGTCAACGATGCAGTTTTAATGATCTCGTGCGGCTCGTTCATTTTTATTGCGCCGTAGTCACGCGACTGCGAGACGCAGGCGGGTTGGTTCTTTCCGCGAGCTGTTCCAGCGCTTTGTGCGTGACGAGAATTTTCTCGAACGCGAGCAACTGCTCGGTGTTGACATCGGAAGCGGTCGCAAGCCGCACTGGTTTCACGTTGCGCGCCGATTTAAAGGTAGTTTGATCGAACGCATCCGAGATCAGTAAAACTTTTCGCGCATCGGTCTGTTTTTTCAGCAACGACAAGAACGCTTTTGTCTTTAGTTCTGGCACCTCGAATTTGTCGATCGTCAAGATATCCCCGGCGTTGATTCGGTCGCTGAGCGCCTTTCGAAAAGCGAGATGCCGCACCGACTTCGAAATCTTTTTTGAATAATCACGCGGCTTTGGCCCGAAAACCACGCCACCGCCACGCCAGATCGGCGACGATTTATAGCCGGCCCGAGCGCGACCTGTTCCCTTTTGCCGCCACGGTTTTGCGCCAGAAAGGTTCACTTCAGCCTTTGTTTTGGTATTAGCCGAACCAGAACGCCGCGCTGCGCGCATGGCCACAATGGTCTCATGGACGGCCTGCGTACCGCGTCCGTCTTCGATCAGCTCGATTTTCGCTTCTTTGGCCGCTGCTTTGGTTAACACCTTCGCGCTCATTTTTTGGCGGCTCCTTGTTGGGGCGAGGGGGTCGCGGCTCCGGTCGTGGCAGCACCTTTGCCGCCGGCCTTTTTCAATGCCGGACGCACGACAACGTAACTTCCATTGGCTCCCGGAACTGCGCCGCTGATCAGAAGCATTTTTTCTGCCTCCCGCACCTGCATGACCTGAAGATTTTGCACGGTCACGCGTTCATCCCCCAGATGACCAGGCATCCCCATATTTTTCCAAATTCGTCCGGGAGTAGATCGATTGCCGATTGCGCCAGGGCGCCGGTGTGTTTTCGAGCCGTGCGACGCGCCTTGTCCATGAAAGTTGTGCTTCTTCATCACACCTTGAAATCCTTTGCCTTTCGAACGGCCAATCACATCGACATAATCGCCCGGCTCAAATTGCGTAACGCTTAAATTGATCTCGCCTTCGGAAACATCACTCGGCAGACGAAATTCGCGCACGAATCTCTTCGGCTCGACCCCGGCTTTTTTGAATTCGCCCAACAGCGGCTTGGTGACGCGCGATTCCTTTTGCGCGCCAAACCCAACTTGCACGGCTGAATAGCCCTCGTTTTTCGCCGCCAGGCAACGTAACAAAACGTTATCCCCTGCCGCAATCACGGTCACCGGACACAACCGGCCCCTGGCGTCGTAAACGCTGGTCATGCCGATTTTCTGTCCAAGAAGTCCGATGCTCATGATCGTGGGTTTGCAAATCTTTCAGAAGCCCCTCCGCTTAAATCTTAATCGTAATATCGACGCCCGCGGGCAAATTTAATTTCTTCAGTTCATCCACCGTTTTTGCGGTCGGTTCAATGATGTCGAGCAACCGTTTGTGGGTGCGAATTTCAAATTGCTCCATCGACTTTTTATCGACGTGCGGCGAGCGATTCACCGTAAATTTCTCGATCAACGTCGGCAGCGGAATGGGTCCGGCTACTCGTGCACCTGTGCGCTTGGCGGTTTCAACAATGTCGACCGCCGACTGATCAAGCATGCGATGATCGAATGCCTTCAGGCGAATCCGGATGCGCTGCCCATTGCTCATTTGGTCTCCTTCTGGTCGAGAATCGCGGGGACCAGGTTCGCAGGCACTGGTTCGAAATGCGACGGCTCCATCGAATAACTGGAACGGCCTTTCGAGAGTGAACGAATTGCGGTTGCGTAACCAAACAGTTCGGCGAGCGGAACCTCCGCGTGGATGATAGTCAGATTACCGCGTGTCTCGATGCTGCTAATGCTGCCGCGCCGCCGGCTCAAATCTCCACAAATGTCGCCCTGAAATTCCTCTGGGGTGATGTTTTCAACCTTCATGATCGGCTCAAGCAGAATCGGCTTGCCTTGCTTGAAGCCGTCTTTCATTGCGAAGATCGCTGCCAGCTTAAACGCGAGCTCGTTGGAATCGACTTCGTGAAAGCTTCCGTAAACAATGTCCACCTCAACATCGACAACAGGGTAACCGCCCAGCACGCCGTTAAGCACCGCTTCGTCGATGCCTTTCTTGACTGCGGGAATGTATTCGCGAGGAATAATGCCGCCGACGATTTTGTTTTCGACGACCAAGCCGCTGCTTCGCGAGCCGGGACGCACATCTACTTCGACGTGGCCGTACTGACCGCGACCACCGGATTGTTTGATCAGCTTGCCGACGCCGTGCGCACTCGTGGTAATAGTCTCGCGATACGCGATCTGCGGTTTGCCCGCGTTTGCGTCGACCTTGAACTCGCGGAACATCCGGTCGCGAATGATTTCCAGATGTAATTCGCCCATCCCGGCAATGATCGTCTGGCCAGTGTCTTCGTGCGTGTAAACACGGAACGTCGGATCTTCTTCGGCAAGACGTTGCAGCGCGATGCCCATCTTTTCCTGATCCAATTTCGTCTTTGGCTCGATGGCCATTGAAATGACAGGATCAGGAAACGTCGGCGGCTCGAGCAGGATCGGATGATCCTCGTCGCACAGAGTGTCCCCCGTGGTGATATTCTTAATGCCGACGATTGCGGCAATATCGCCCGAGTAGCATGTCTCAATGTCCTCGCGTTTATCCGCCTGGATTTGGATCAGGCGCGAAAT
>QHOW01000234.1 GCA_003219435.1 Verrucomicrobiota bacterium
CAATTTTTGCGTCGCAATTTTGCGCGCCAGATAAGCTGAAAAGTATCCCGCGTAGCGCGCGTGCAATTCCGGGCGCTGCCAATCCTTGCCGGTGAGAATTTTCCGGCAATTGGGCGCTCCGCATTGGCATTCAACCGAGTAATCGTCGTCATCGGTAGTGGCCCAATCGTGAGTGAGTTCTTCGCCAGCGCGGATATCCCGCATTACAACGAATGTGATCTCGCCGCGCATCCCGAGATTCGGATCGCACGAGTGATTCGAATATAACATCGACAGCTCACGCTCTTCATCGTTCACCGGCGCGATGAACAAATCATCATCGATTTGAATTTCCACCGGGCCGAGCCGGGGCGTGATCTCGCGACGTAGCGTTTCGCGATCAACAATGTGGCCGCCCTTCACCGCCACGACGTCATCTTTTGCAATGCTAGCTTTGGCGAACAAACCGCGGCCATGGATTTTACTCTCGCGCACTTCCGTTTTCGGCGAACGATAGGAGAGAGGAAGCATCGACCAATTCATGGCTTGAATTGACAAGCTGGCAAATAGTTGTAGCCACGTCGCTGTGCGACGTTCGATCGAACCGCCCGCAGGCCGGTTGCTACAGAAAATCTCGATCTTGTGATGAAATCACGCCCTGCGGCCATCACATTTATTTTCATCACGGTCATGCTCGACATGCTGGCCCTGGGATTGATCGCGCCAGTTTTGCCGAAGCTCATCCTGAACTTTCTCGGCGGCAACGCGACTAGCGCAGCTACCTGGCTTGGCGTTTTCGGCACTGTTTTCGCGCTGATGCAGTTTTTCTTTTCGCCGGTCCTGGGCGTGTTGTCAGACCGATTTGGACGAAGACCAGTAATCCTGTTGTCGAATCTGGGGCTTGGTCTGGATTATATTGTGATGGCGCTCTCGCCCACAATTGGTTGGCTGTTTGTTGGTCGCGTCATTTCCGGCATTACTGCCTCCAGCGTTCCAACTGCCATGGCTTATATTGCCGACGTTGTTCCGAAAGAAAAACGCGCCGGCGCTTTCGGCATGATCGGCGTAGCGTTCGGTGTCGGTTTCATTCTGGGTCCTGGAGTTGGCGGACCGCTGGCAGACATCAGTCCGCGTCTACCGTTCTGGGTTGCGGCCGGATTTAGCCTGGCGAACTGGCTCTACGGTTACATTTTCGTGCCGGAATCGCTGCGACAAGAACACCGCAAGGAATTCACGTTGCGCCGCGCCAACCCGGTCGGCTCGCTCGCCTTACTCCGGTCGCATTCCGAATTGTGGAAGCTCGCCACGCTCCAATTTCTGGCCTACGTGTCGCACGAAGTTTTCGTCATTTGGGCGCTCTACGCGATTTATCGCTTCGCCTGGAACCAAACTACAATCGGCATTTCACTTGCGCTGGTTGGCGTGTTCACGGCCGCGATTTCTGGCGGACTCACTGGCCGAATCGTCGCGTGGTTGGGAGAACGGCGCACACTTTATATCGGACAATTTTTCGGCGCAGTCGGAATGGTCATTGCTGGTCTGGCCAGAACCGGCGGGCTTTATCTGACTTCAATTCCGGTGATTTCGATGTGGAACATTTCCTTCCCGGCAGCGCAGGGAATGATGACTCACCGTGTGAGCGAACGGGAACAGGGTGAATTGCAAGGCGCAATCCAAAGCCTGCGCTCGATCGCGTTCGTCATTGGCCCCTTCTTATTTTCGGGAACATTCGCCTGGTTCATCAATCCGAAACATTCGCTTTATCTCCCCGGTGCGCCGTATTACGTGGCAGCAGTGTTACTGTTTACAGCGATGCTGTTGGCGACCCGGGTTGAACAACCGCAGTTTGACCAAGCCAAACCAATCCCAAGCGGTATCGATAAAATCGTGCCCCCAAAAGGAATCGCTGCGAGCACGGTCGCGCCGTTGATCGATCCGCCGGAAGAAAACATTTGAGCAGTCGTGGCGCGTGACCTATTTGGGGTGCGGCCACATGTCATCGCTTTCAAATCGCGGACGTGTCCGCGCACTCCAAATATGAACACCGCGCGCTGGACGATTGTTTTAGTTGCGATCTGCGCCTGGCTCGCGGTCTCGAATCATTGCGCGTTCGCCGCGCTTGCAAGAACGTCGGACTCGGCGGAAAGCGGATGTCCGTTTCATTCCCAGCCGGCAAAGCCTCAGCCGCCGCCATCCGGGATCCAATGCTGCAAGATTTTACGCGCGGTTATTCCTGTGGTTGCAAAGAGCTGGGCCCGCGACGACGGAAAATTGTCCGGTGTCGATTTTCGTATCGATGAATTCGCGCTCATTGCGCATTTGCACACCGCGCCGGCTCCGTTGCTTCTCGACACCGGACCGCCCGAGGCGCAGACATTTGCTGAATTGATTTTGCAGCGCAGTCTTCTCGCACACGCTCCGCCAGCGCGCATTTAGACGCGAAGATTCGCGTACCCCGGGGAGCGCACGCGCCCTCGCGTGCTGTTTTCGGCGCCTCGCCGAAAACAATTCCCCCGCGGACGGTTTCTATCGAGGGTGCGCTTGGCGAGGGCGCCAAGCGCGGCACGCGGGGGCGCGTGCGCTCCCCAAAACTCAGAAGCACGCCGATTCCAATTTTGCATCACATGAAAACACGAATTCTAATTTTGAGCTGCGCAATTTCGCTCGCCGCGCGCGCAATCGCGCAGGTAGGGGCGATTGACCCGTTCGACTATCGCTCAGGGCAGGCTGCCAATCGTCCTCATGCCGAGCACGATTCCGATCGCGAGCATGAGCAGAAACAGAAATACACCTGCCCGATGCATCCCGAAGTCATCAGGGATTATCCCGGCAGTTGCCCGAAATGCGGGATGAAACTCGTGCCGCTGAAAGAAAGCAAACGCTCAACTCCGATAAATCGCGAGCAGGCGCCCAACCCGCCTTCGCACGGCTCCGGCGCGGCAGGCGCTCAACGTCCAACACTCAATGATTCGTCGCATTTGCCACATCCGTCGCATCCGTCCCATGAAATGGACAATAATGAGCATGGGATGATGCCCATGCAGATGCAATCCTCGATAAACATCGCCGACCCAATGAGTCGGGAAAGCTCGGGCACGAGCTGGCTGCCGGATTCCACGCCGATGTATGGGAAAATGTTCATGTTCGGCGAAGACATGCTGATGTTGCACGGCGCAATTTTTCCGCGTTACACCAACGTCAGCACGCGCCGCGGCGACGACCGGATTGATGCTCCGAACTGGATCATGGGGATGTATTCGCATCGGCTCGGCGAAAGCGCAGAAATCGGCACGCGTTTGATGATGAGTCTGGATCCGCTCACTGAAGGCGGGCGCGGCTATCCGCTTCTATTTCAAACCGGCGAATCGTGGAACGGCCAACCGCTGCACGATCGCCAGCATCCGCACGATTTGTTCGACGAGTTGTCGATAAGCTTTTCACAGAAGTTCGACTCCGATCTGAGCGCGTATTTGTATTTTGGCTATCCGGGCGAACCAGCCCTTG
>QHOW01000089.1 GCA_003219435.1 Verrucomicrobiota bacterium
CTTTCGGAATGATCATATCCGAAATTCCAATCGAGATGCCGGCTTTGGTTGCTTCGGTAAAACCGAGCTCCTTCAATTTGTCCAGGGTCGCGACTGTTTCAGCCGGTCCCGCTATCTGATAACAGCGCCAAATGATGTCGCTCAGTTGCTTCTTGCCCGCGGGTTTGTTGAAAAATCCGAGCTGCTTTGGCCAAATCTGGTTGAAGATGACACGGCCCGCGGTGGTCTCGATCGTCTTACTCTCCGCATTTCCATAGATCGTTTGCTTGCCAAAGTCAGGGTTTTTAATCCTGATGCGGTCGTGCGTGCGAACGCTCCCTTCGGCCATGGCAAACTCCACTTCAGCCGGATCCGAAAATAGCGGGAGACGCCCGTCCCCATCACTGCCGGCTACCCGCCGCGGATTTTGGGTGAGATAATAACAGCCGAGTGTGATGTCCTGGGAAGGCGTCGTAATCGGCTTGCCACTCGACGGCGAGAAAATGTTGTTCGGGGCCAACATCAGCATGCGCGCTTCCATTTGTGCCTCCACCGAAAGCGGCACGTGGACGGCCATCTGGTCGCCGTCAAAGTCGGCATTGTAAGCGGTGCAAACCAGCGGATGGATGCGAATCGCTTCGCCTTCGATCAATTGCGGCTCAAAAGCCTGAATCGACAATCGATGCAGAGTCGGCGCGCGATTGAGCAATACCGGATGCCCTTTCGTTACCTCATCGAGAATATCCCAAACTTCCGGCGTCTGCCGTTCGATCATCTTTTTCGCGCTCCGCACGGTATGGACGTAACCAAGGTCTTTCAGCCGGCGGATGATGAACGGTTCGAAAAGAACGAGCGCCATCTTCTTGGGCAGACCGCATTGATGGAGTTTCAGCTCCGGCCCGATGACAATTACCGAGCGGCCTGAGTAATCGACGCGCTTACCGAGCAGGTTCTGGCGGAAACGCCCGCCTTTGCCCTTGAGCATGTCGCTCAGCGACTTGAGCGGCCGATTTCCCGCGCCGGTGACCGCGCGACCATGCCGTCCATTGTCGAACAGCGCGTCCACGGCTTCCTGCAGCATTCGCTTTTCATTGCGAATGATGACGTCCGGCGTCTTGAGCAGAAGCAGATTTTTGAGCCGGTTGTTGCGATTGATAACGCGACGATACAGATCATTCAGGTCCGAAGTCGCAAAACGTCCACCTTCAAGCGGAACGAGCGGACGCAAATCCGGTGGGATCACCGGCAGCACATCGAGGATCATCCATTCGGGACGCGCGTGTGAATTCTGGAAGCCTTGAACCAGCTTCAGCCGTTTCGCCAGCTTTTTGCGAATCTGTTTGCTCTTGGTGGCGCCCATCGCCTTTTCGAGCTCTTTGTTAAGTTTGTTAAGGTCGATCTCGGCGAGAAGCTTTTTGACTGCTTCCGCGCCCATGCCGGCGACAAAATCTTCGCCATACTGCTCCTGCGCTTCACGGTATTCGACTTCGTTAAGCAGTTGCGCCTTCTGCAGCGGCGTTTTACCAGGATCGATGACAATATAGTCCTCGTAATAAATGACCCGCTCAAGTTGGCGCGCGCTCATGTCGAGCATCAGCCCGATGCGCGATGGCATGCATTTGTAGAACCAGATGTGGGAAACTGGCACGGCCAACTCGATGTGACCCATCCGTTCGCGCCGGACGCGCGCCAAGGTTACCTCAACGCCGCACCGGTCGCAGATAACGCCCTTGTGTTTAATGCGCTTGTATTTTCCGCAGGAACATTCCCAATCTCGTGTCGGACCAAAAATTCGTTCGCAGAAAAGGCCGCCCTTCTCCGGTTTAAAAGTGCGATAATTGATGGTTTCCGGATTTTTGACCTCCCCTTTGCTCCACGAGCGCATCGTGTCGCTGGACGCGACACCGATCGCGACCTGATCAAAACCCACGGGGCGTTCCTCGCCCACTAACTCACGCCAGGAATGTTCGTTCATGATTTATTCATTTATTTGCTGACCTGAAATTAGGCGACGTTCTCCAGAAAGCTGCTGGGGGCCTGGCCACCGACCTTTACGTCGAGACCGAGGCTCTGCATTTCCTTGATGAGGACGTTGAAAGATTCAGGCGTGCCTGCTTCGAGTGAGTTGTCGCCTTTGACGATCGATTCATAGATGCGGGTCCGGCCCTGCACGTCGTCCGACTTAACCGTAAGCAGCTCCTGCAGGGTGTAGGCGGCTCCGTATGCCTCCAAGGCCCACACTTCCATTTCGCCGAAGCGTTGTCCGCCGTATTGCGCTTTGCCCCCGAGCGGCTGTTGCGTGACGAGCGAGTACGGTCCCACGGCGCGCGCGTGAATTTTGTCAGCCACCAAGTGGCCGAGCTTCATCATGTAAATATGACCGACCACCACTTCCTGATCGAAAGGATCGCCGGTCCGTCCATCGAAAAGCCGCGCTTTCCCGTTTGCCTGCACCCAGGAGAAACCATCCTTCTTCTTCGCTTCCTGCAGGTATTCGCGAATCTGTTTTTCCTTGATTCCGTCGAAGACCGGCGTCGCCACTCTAAATCCGAGCGCCTTCGCGGCAACTCCCAGATGGGTTTCCAAGACCTGGCCGACGTTCATGCGGCTCGGTACACCCAGCGGATTGAGCACGATCTCGACCGGCGTTCCATCTGCCAGGAAGGGCATGTCTTCCTCAGGAACGATGCGCGCAACGACGCCTTTGTTCCCGTGGCGGCCGGCCATCTTATCACCGACGCTCAACTTGCGCTTACTTGAAATATAAACCTTAACCTGCTTGATGATTCCTGGATCGATATCATCACCGCTCTCTACCCGGTCTACTGCACGCTCGCGTTCGAGCTCCAGTTCCGCGAACTTGTGTTCGTATGAACCAATAATCTCGCGGATTTTGTTGCGGATTGGGCTCGGATCAATCTCGATGTGATCGTGCACCATCGCGAGCTTTCGCAATAATGTTTTGGTAATCTTGCGATTGGCTGGAATGATGATTTCGCCGGTCTCGGCGTTTACGACGTCGAGAGGGATTTTTTCGCCCAGCAGGATATTCGAAAGCGCATCGGTCAGTTGTTCGGTCAACTCCTCTCTCTTGCGCTTGTTTTCTTCACCGATCGTTTTGAGCTGTCGTTTGGTTTCTGCCGGTGTGAGTTTTTCGCGCGAGACTTCTCGGCGGGACGAGACTTTTACGTCCATCACGATTCCGTAGGTGCCCGAAGGAACAGTAAGCGAAGTGTCCTTCACGTCGGCGGCCTTTTCGCCAAAAATAGCCCGGAGCAATCGTTCTTCCGGCGCCAATTCGGTCTCGCTCTTCGGCGTGATTTTGCCCACCAGGATGTCGCCCGGCTTCACTTCCGCACCGACCCGCACGACGCCATCGGGCCCCAGATTGCGCAGGGCTTCTTCGCTGACATTGGGAATGTCGCGCGTGATCTCTTCCGGTCCAAGCTTGGTGTCACGGGCGCCGATCTCGAATTCATCGATGTGAATGGAGGTATAGATGTCCTCCTTTACCACTTTCTCCGAGATCATAATGGCATCTTCAAAGTTGTACCCGTTCCAAGGCATGAATGCGACGAGCACATTGCGGCCCAGCGCTAGTTCGCCACGATCGGTGTTCGGACCGTCGGCGATGGCCTGACCGCGTTTTACGTGCTGGCCTTTGCGCACGATCGGTTTCTGGTTCACGCAAGTGCCGGCGTTTGAGCGCATAAATTTGCGCAACTCGTAAACATGAATTCCCGCTTCGGGATCCGTCTTTAGTTTCTTTTTGCTTTCGGGCAGATGCCCGTCCTTGGTGACAACGATCTGATCAGCCGTGACCGAAGCAACTTTGCCACTCTCGGTCGCGATGACAACGGCATGGGAATCTCGCGCTACTTTCTCCTCTAGGCCGGTGCCAACAAGCGGCGCCTCGGAAACAATGAGCGGCACGCCCTGGCGCTGCATGTTTGAACCCATCAGCGCCCGATTTGCGTCGTCGTGTTCGAGAAATGGAATCAGACCCGCTGCCACCGACACCAGTTGCTTGGGCGACACGTCCATGTAATGCACCTTCGAGGGATCGACTTCGAGAAAGTCGCCCCGATACCGCACCGATACTTTTTCTCCAGTAAAACGCCCTCGTCCGTCAATTGGCGCGTTGGCCTGCGCGACGAGAAAGTTCTCTTCGCGATCGCCCGTGAGATAGTCAACCTGATCCGTCACCCGGCCATTCTCCACTTTGCGATATGGGGTTTCGATAAAACCGAATTCATTGATGCGCGCGAAGGTGCTCATTGAGCTGATCAGGCCGATGTTTGGACCTTCAGGGGTCTCAATCGGGCAAATGCGGCCGTAATGCGACGGATGAACGTCGCGCACCTCGAACCCAGCGCGTTCACGGCTCAAGCCTCCAGGCCCAAGCGCCGACAAACGCCTTTTGTGCGTCAACTCTGCCAGCGGATTGGTTTGATCCATGAATTGGGAAAGCTGCGAGCGACCAAAGAAATCGCGGATGACTGCGCTGAGCGCCTTCGGATTGATCAGTTTTTGCGGCGTCATCCCGTCCACATTGATGTCGAACAGCGTCATACGCTCTTTGACCAGACGTTCGGTGCGAGCAAGACCAATGCGGCACTGGTTAGCTAGCAATTCGCCGACCGTGCGCACGCGGCGGCTGCCCAGGTGATCGATATCGTCTAGAGTCCCCTCACCCCGGCGCAAATTGATCAAATATTTGATGGCCGCGATAAAGTCTTTATCCGTCAAAATACGCTCACTGGAATCGACGTTGATTCCCAGTTTCTGATTGATTTTGTAGCGGCCGACGCGTCCCAGATCGTATTTCTTTGGATCGAAGAAGAGCCTTTTGAGCAAAGCGCGCGCATTTGCAACGGTCGGGGGATCGCCCGGGCGCAAACGCCGGTAAATATCTTTGAGCGCTTCTTCCTGGTCGTGCGCCGGATCTTTCCTCAGCGCCTTGACGACTGTGTCATCGTTCGAAATGTCGATCACTTTCACCTCGTGAATATTCAGCGCCATGATCTGACGAACGGTCGCCAGGGTGAGAGGCTCGAACGCGCGCGCCACCGTCGCCTCGCCATCACGGATCTCTGCCGTAAGAACTTTGGTGGCCAGCTGCTCTTCGTCGAGCTTTTCGCTCAGCTTGAGATTCTCAATGTTGTAAAAAAGCTTGATGACTTCTTCGTCAGAACCGTAACCGAGCGCGCGCAGGAACGTTGTGGCGAGAAACTTGCGGCGCCGCTTGCGGCGATCGAGGTAAATGTAAAGAAGATCTGCCGTATCGAACTGAACCTCGATCCACGAACCGCGATCCGGAATGATGCGGAAGCTGTAGAGTACCTTGCCGTTGACGTGAACAGTAGATTCAAAAGCGATTCCTGGCGAGCGGTGTAACTGGCTCACCACCACGCGCTCGGCGCCATTGATGACGAATGTGCCTTGTGGCGTCATGAGCGGGATTTCGCCCATGTAAACCTTCTCCTCCTTGGTCCCTTTTTCCTCGCGCAATTGGAATGTGACATGCAGCGGCGCGCTGTAAGTCTGGCCTTCGCGCTGCGCCTCCAACGCGGGCAATTTCGGCTCGCCAATTTCGTAGCGACTGAAATCGAGCACTGCTTTTTCATCGTAGCTCTCGATCGGAAAGACTTCCTTGAAGACGGCCTGGAGCCCCTGATTCTTCCGCTTCGAAAACGGGACGTCTTTCTGAAGAAAATCGACGTATGAATTGAGCTGAACCTCAATCAGATTCGGGGGTTCGATGCCCTCTTTGATGCTTCCGAAGTAAATGCGTTCCGACATAATCACTAGACCAAGAGTTGACCTCGCACCGGCCGCACCAAATCGCGTCCAACGCGAGTGAGATTTTAGGGGGTTAGCGACGAGCGAGGGGCGCAAAAATGACACCAAAACAGCGGCCTGTCAAATTCGCCACCATTCTGCTGCCACTTCTGTGTTTTGCCGTCGAGCGCCGGGTTAAAAATACCTTTTGCCTATCCTTAACAAAATTTCACGTTATATGAAAACGTCCGCCGCGCAAGTAAAATGTAGCGCGTGCGAGGAGGTCGATTACGCAGCTCCGATGAGACGCATGTATCCTGTTGCTCTCATGTGCCCCATCGGTGCAGGCCGCTACCACAAACACGCAAAACGTCTGCGCAAATGCGCAGCCTATTTAATTTCAACCTTCGCGCCTGCGGCCTCGATCTTCTTCTTGATTTCGTCCGCTTCTTCCTTTGTCACGCCTTCTTTAATGGTCTTGGGCGCTCCTTCCACAAGCGCTTTGGCATCCGCCAAGCCCAGACCAGGCACAGCGCCCCGAACTTCTTTAATCACAGCGATCTTGTTCGAGCCCATTTCCTTTAAGATGATATCGAATGTGCTCTTTTCTTCAGCTGGTGCCGATACCGGCGCTCCTCCTGCCACAGGGCCAGCCGCGACCCCGACTGCTGTCGGGGCTGCGCTCACTCCCCATTTTTCTTCGAGTTGCTTGACCAATCCAGCAATCTCCAGCACGGACAATCCGCTAAGTTGCTCCACCAATTTATCTGTATCTGCCATTTTATTTTTCCTCCAATTGCCGCCTCCGAAAGCTTTCGGAGAATTAAAGCCGATAGCCACCGGCTCGGTCAGTTTTCGTTTTGTTACTCGCCCTGCAAAGACAAGGCGAAATTTCTTACGCTGCCGCTTCTGCTGGCGCGCCCTCCTTTTCTGCTTTCGCTTTCAACAAGCGCGCCAATGCCGAGCCTGGTTCGTTCAACAGACGGACAAGACGCGTTGCCGGAGACAAGAGCAGCCCAAGCAGTTGCGCCTGCAAAACTTCGTGTGGCGGCAGGTCCGCCAGTGTTTCCAATTCCGCCGTAGAAAGAACGGCGCGATCGACAAAGCCAATTTTGAGCGCTGCGATCTTAAATTCGGTGGCAAATCTCTTAAAGATTTTCGCGACTGGCGCCACATCTTTTTCCCCGGTAACGACTGCGGTCTGGCCGACCAGCTTGTCGCTGACATCCGGAAAACCAGAGTCGGTCATGGCACGCTTGAGAAAATTATTTTTCACCACGTGCACTTCCGCACCCGTTGGCGCGAGCCGATTCCGCAATTCGCCAAAATCGCCAACTTTCATATGCTGGTAATCGGTCACAAGCACGAAAGGCGAGTGTTTCAACTTCTCGGCAAGATCTGAGACGATGCTGGTTTTTTCTGGTCGCATATTGGCGATCTAGTCTAATTATTTCTATTTTCGATTTTGGGCTCAGACACTCAAATACGGCGCTGAATCGACGCGGACTCCCGGAGACATCGTCGCACTAATTGTCACGCCTTCAAGGTAACGTCCTTTCGCCGTCGCCGGGCGCGCCCGGACAACCGCTTCGATCACTGCGTTTCCATTTTCAACCAGTGCCTGTTCTTGAAACGAAAATTTTCCAACCGGCACTGCGACATTGCCATTCTTGTCGAGCTTGAATTCAACGCGGCCGGCTTTCACTTCCTGGACAGCCTTTGCCGTGTCGTCGGTTACCGTCCCGGTCCTGGGATTGGGCATCAGTCCGCGCGGGCCCAGCACTTTCCCAAGCTTTCGAACTTCTGCCATTGCTGCCGGCGTGGCGATAGCGACGTCAAAATCCTGGAAACCCTCCTGGCATTTCTGAATTAAGTCTTTCATGCCGACGAATTCTGCGCCTGCTTCTTTGGCTGCCTTCGCTGCCTCACCTTCTGCGAAAACGAGCACGCGCACCTGTTGGCCGCTTCCATGGGGCAGCGGACAGGTCCCGCGCACCATCTGGTCGGATTGCTTTGGATCAACACCCAGCCGAAGCGAAACCGTCACTGTCTGATCGAATTTCGTCGCGGGCATTTTTTTTAGCGTCGAGACGGCATCGGGCAGATTGTAAGTCTTCGTCCGGTCTACCTGCTCGACGGCGGCGCGATATCTTTTGCTGCGATTTCTTTGCATGGCGTTTTCAGTTCCAGCGAGCTGTGGAGCTCTCCTGATTTATGTTCCGCGCAGCTATTGGAGCAACGGGGAACGCGTAAACTAGCGGGATCAAATCGCCTGTCAACCGGATCGGCGATCAGCCTCCTCTTTTCCTGCGTGCGGCATCGATGACCGGATCGAATCGCAGGAAAAGCTTTAGGGCACCACAATCGATGATGCCAACATAGCAGGCGAGCAAGTCCTGGCCCAAATAGCCGAAGAATACGTTGTCGGTTCCACCGCTGCTCGCGTGAGGCAAGTCCCCAACAAGGAGCCACTGCGGCGGGACGCTAAAGTTTCCAACCTCCATCGTCGTAAAATGAGCCTTGTTAACCCTGCTTACATTCTTTCCGACGTCTTGAACTGCATATTTTCCAAGCCCCGACAACGCAGCTATCTGCATATTAAGGCCGGCAATCGCACTCTGGCTAAGCAGGGTATGCGCAGCGCCCGTGTCTACGACCAGATAGCCGGAGCGCCCGTTTATTCGAGCGGGAACAGTCAATCCACGGTGACTTACAGGCTTCATTGGAATTTCCATGCAACCCCCCGCTCTTAATCCCGCGCTCAACGTTGCCGAAGTAGACGGCGCCGAGGGAGGCTTGAGAAAAAGATGCATTCGGAAACAATCGATGACCGCTTGGTGGCGGTGGAGAAAATCGATTCCCAAAAGCCCATCCATGCTCGAAGCTCTAACAGCGCTACCAAAGTACGAAAAATCCCACGCGCTCACGGGATGTGCACCCGCCTGGTAGAGCCCAACCTGAAAATCTTTGATTTCGCCGGCCTTAATATTTTTACCGGCCAGCCCCATCATACTATAGACATTCTCTTCTCCTTTTGTGAGCGGCAGACCGAGCGACCTCAGGAGCGCCGACGCAATAACAGTCTGGCCTGCTCCTGTATCGACGATCAAACTGGCGGAGCGCCCGTTGAGTTTGCACGAGACGTAAAATTCGTTACCCGCCCTTTTCAACGTCAACGGAGTGTAGCCCTCTTCTATTAGCACGCCGGCGATGCTCGATACTTTGGGCGCGCCAAATAGATAGGCAGACGTGAAAGCAATCGCGGCTGCGATTGCAAAAGCGAGCAGATTTTTCCGCATGGAAGCTCCTTTTAAGCAGCAAGAAGTTTCATGCCAAGCCGATATCTTTCGCAACCACGACTATTAGTCAGCTGGCAAAATGAAATCATGCGTCGCCGACCCACGCAGAAGGCGGCGGAGTCGCCAGTTAGTTTCGGACAACTCTCCCTTCTTTCATGACAAAGGAAACGCGTTCTGTCGCCGTAATGTCCGCAGTTGGATCGCCCGCCTTCTGGTTTTCCTCCGGTCCATCAGCGACGCGGTCCGCATAATCCCGCTCGCGTCCAAAAAGAAAATCGCGAAAACCGTCAGACTCCGGCTTCCGGATGATCGCCGCGGTAAAGAGATTGTCGATCCTATCACAGATCGGCCGATTCGGCGGCCATCACTGGCTCGGCTTCTTCAGTCGTTTCGGCCATCACTTCGTCGGTTTGCGTAACGCGCACCACCTCTTCGATTGTCGTTTGGCCTTGCGCGACACGCCGCCAGCCGTCCTGCCGCAGCGTTTCCATGCCTTCGGCGATGGCACACTGCTTGAGCTCGCCGCCGTCGGACTTCCGCATGATCAGCTTTCTCAAGGGTTCAGTGACAAGGCAAATCTCGTAGATTGCCGCGCGACCCTGATAGCCGGTTTGCCGGCATTGATCGCAACCGGCCCCGCGCTGGAAGCAGGTGCCGAGTTCTTTCACAGGAAAACCAATCTCGGCCAGGTACTCACGCGGGTAATCGACCAGCTGCACGCAATCTGGACAAATTGTGCGTACGAGCCGTTGGGCGATGAACGCTTTCACCACCGACGCGAGCAGGAACGGCTCCACGTCCATGTCAAGCAAGCGGGTGATGCCGCCGACGGCATCGTTTGTGTGGAGCGTGCTGAAAACAAGGTGACCGGTCATCGCTGCGCGAATCGCAATGTCGGCGGTTTCGATGTCGCGAATCTCACCGACCATCACTACGTTGGGATCCTGTCGCAAAATGTGGCGAAGACCTTTCGCAAAGGTCAGGTCAATTTCCGGCTTCACGTCGATTTGCGAAACGCCGGGCAATCGATATTCCACGGGCTCTTCGATGGTAATGATACGACGCTGCACGGAATTGATGCTGCTGAGAAAGCAATAAAGCGAGGTCGATTTTCCGCAGCCAGTTGGGCCGGTGAGAAGAATGATTCCGTTAGGTTGTGCGAGCAGGCGGCGAATGGTGGCCTCTTGTTTCTTGCTCAAATCAAGACGATCGAATCCAAACTGTTGCTCGCTGCGGCTGAGCAGTCGTAAGCTGATCGATTCTCCGTTGACGGTGGGAATGGTCGACACGCGCACGTCAATATTTTGATTACTCGCCTGCAAATTCATGCGCCCATCCTGCGGCAAACGGCGTTCCGCGATGTCCATGTGCGCCATAACCTTCAGCCGTGAGATGATGGCCGATTGCAAGACTCGCAATTGCGGTGGGACGGCTACTTCGTGCAGAATCCCGTCGATTCGATACCGAATGCGCAGATCGTTTTCCAGCGGCTCAACGTGAATATCGGTCGCGCGCTCGATAATTGCCTCGCGAATGATCTGGTTCACAAATTTCACCACAGAGGCTTCGGGATCGTCGGCATTCAGCTCGATCGCGGTTTCCGTATCCTGAAATACTTCGAAAGCGCGGTTTGTTTTCAGGATTTCATCGAACGTTTCGGCACCGATGCCGTAGAGCGCTTTCATTGCGCGCAAAAGCTGCGTTCGCGGCACCAGCACCCATTCGACCGGTTTTTTCAAAAGCTGGGATGCGAGCTGGCGGCCAATCGAATTGAAAAGATCGTACGTCGCCAGCACAACTGAATTCTCCTTCACTTCGATCGGGAGGATATGATGTTGAAAAACAAAACGGCTCGGCAAGATCGACAATGTGGTGCGATCGATCTTTTTGGAATGAATCGAGACCACTGGCACATGAAAGAAATTCCCGATTGCGCCGAGGAAGCGTTGTTCGTCCACTTTACCGGAATCAAGGACTTGGCCCACCCAGGAACCGCCATTTGAGTTCACTGCCAATCGCGCTGCTTCCTCGCTCGATGGCACACCGCTCTCGAGCAGCAAATTAATCAACGATTGACTGGCGGCTGCGTTCATTCAGACGGGGGCGTGGATGGTGTTGACAACCAGAGCAGGAGAAACCGAATGAAGCCGATTTAGGACGGTTCGCAAGCGCTTTCACGCATAGCGCGTAATCTTGGGACAAGAGTCACGGCGCCTGCGAGAGGATTGTCAGGGCATGTGTAATGCTCGCCGGACCGGATCGGTGAGCGTGCCCGTGACGCGCATGGAATAATTCTTTTGCAGGTGGGAAATTGCATCGGCTACCTCTGGAGTAAAGATGCCGTCAATTGGGCCGCAGTAATAGCCGAGCCGGTGCAACGCAGTTTGCATTGAGCCCACATAAGCCGGCTGCACAATCAATTGCTCGGGCGCCTTAAAGTAATAACAGAACCGCCAACGATACCTTGGCGCAAAATCGGTGGCGTTCACAACCTTCCCTTGGTGGACCAGACCCCATTCGTCTTGTTGTGCCAGTGGATCGGTCGAACGAAAAATACCGTAATCGACAATATCATACTCGTCGGCTTGCGCGATGGTTGCGCCTAGGCAGAGGATCAAAGCGAGAACTATGCGTTTCATAAAAGTGAGTTTACTACATATCTTTCGCACTTGGAATATCAGGCGGTGGTAGGGTTAACTGTTTGCCCTCCTCCGGTTTCGGGCAATCCGCGCACTCGCCCTGATCAAGCTCGGGCCCAAAATGTGTGGTGTCCTCCCACTTTTGGCGGAGGCGATAAGAATCCAGCTTGGTCAGGGTCACCTGCGGACACATAAGAATGATTAGCTCCCGCCGCTGCTTGCCAGTTGCTGTGCCACGGAACGCCGCGCCGATGAGGGGAATGCGCGAGAGAAAAGGCATGCCATTGTACTGCTTTTGCTTCTGCTCTTCGATCAATCCGCCAAGGATAATGGTCGATCCGTTCCGAGCAGAAACATTGGTGCGAATATAACGAGTGTCGATTGTTGGAACCGAATTGCCACTGATGACTACGTTTCCGTTCGGGACAATACTGTCGATCTTTTGCAAAATATCGAGCGACACTTCCTTCGCGGAATTAATGAGCGGTACAACCTCAAGCTGAAGCACGACCTTCTTGTACTCGATGCTCGCCTGCACGGCAGCCGTTCCGGTGACAGTCGTATTGACATTCGTAAGGGTACTTACCGGAACTGGAACCTCCTGCCCTGAAGCGATGATGGCTTTTTTGTTGTTGCTTGTGAAAACCGTCGGTCGCGAAACCACCCTGAACCGGCCGGTGGACTCAAGCAGATGCACAATCGCGGCGAGCGCATTGCCAGCTGCAACATACACGTTGGTGCCACCGCCTACATTCTGAATAATTTGACTAAAGTTGATCAGATTGGCGGGATCGAGAATGCTAGCACCGGCAGGCGAGGCCGAGGGATTGGGGATCGGAATCGCCGGGTTGTTCTGGCCAAATACGGTGTTGTTGCGTGAAGTTCCGACGAACCTGTCATGATATTTTGCGAACCAATCGACGCCGAACTCCTCGCTGTTGTTGAGCGTCAACTGGCCAATCACCGTGCTCAGCGCTACTTGCGGCGCCTTGACGTCCATTTCATCCAGAATCTTTTCCACCTTCACCACCACTTCGCGGTTGCCAAGAACGATGATCGCGTTCGCGCGTTGATCGGCGATGAGCTTGGAGTTGCCGACCGTGACCGCTTTTGGCGCGGTGTCCACTGGCTGCGTGGACAGTTCCTCGGAAATATTCAGGGTACTTTCAGTCGAACCAGTCGCGATGCCGCTCGGGGACCCCGAGGGATATGCGCCTCGTGGTTGTTGTGGTTGGGGGGTCTGACCTGGGGCGCCACCGCCGGTCGGCGCGCCACCTGCCTCTGCGCCCGGTTCGGTTAAAGCCTGCACCAAAATCGGCAGCACCTCACCAGCGGAAATGTATCTCAAAGGCCGCGTGACCGGTTGTCCGAACTCAACATTGGCATCAAATTCACGGATTAATCTACGGATGAAGGGCATGTTGATCGGCCGCGTCACAACATGAATGCGGTTGGTGCGGATATCAGCAGTAAGTTTGATCTTGCCCACGATCACCGCTTCTTCCGATAGCCCACTCACTTCACCAGCACCGTTTTCAACCGGCATCGGTTGCGGCATGGATGGAGGCACTCTCACGCTGCGAATCCCAGGTCGGCTTGTTTGCTGACTGTCCTTCTCAAAAATATCTTTGAGCATGTCAGTGACTTTTGTTGCATCGGCGCGGTCAAGTTTGATGAACTCGCTCACAACTTCTGCCGGTGCCACGTCGACTTGCTCGATGACGCTGGCAAGCTGCCGAATGACGTCCGCGTTCTGTGTCACCAGAAGGCTCGACGATTTCGGGAGGGCCAGAATATTTATCGTGCCTGAGCTTCCCTGCAAATACGCCATCAGCACTTGTTGAAGCTCCTGCGGGTCGGCGTACTGGAGTCTGAACAAGAAACTGATAACGGGATTGCCCACTGGAATGTCCGTCAGCTCAGAAACAATCGGTACGGCTGCCTTGCGCGGGTTTTGCCCGGCCCCGACTACTTCGACAAGCCCGGCTCCTGCAGGAACCATAGAAATTCCGTTGAGGCCCATGCTCATCTCAATGATTTTGATTGCCTCATCCCGAGATACATCTTTGGCGATGAAAATATTGACTTTGCCCTGCACAAAATTGTCCATTACCAGTTTTTTGCCGGTAAGCTGCTCGTAAAGGTGCAGCACATCGACGACATCGCTGTTTGGAAATTGAAGGCGGACAGTCTGAGGTGTGGCCGGAGGTGCAGGTGCGGTTGCTGGCCGCGGATTTGCTGTCTGGGCGATGAGGTTCGCTCCTTGCGCACTGGGAAATGGCTGGGAAGGCTCGGGCGCACCCTGAGCTGAAACTTCCGTCGCGCCGACAAGCACCAGCGTGGCGATGCAGAATAGTCCCTTCACAGTCCTGTTTTACCTAGATGAGCAACGATGCTAGTAAATTTGGAATACCCGTCAAATCTATTTCCCCCCCCGGTCGAAACAACCCCGCTTCTTGCTCGAACTGGACACATCGGGAACGTAACTTATAAGAGACCGCCAATGTTGCAAATGATCTGTCCTACAGGTTTGGGAAGCGCACGCGGCTCGCGTGTGGTGCCCGTCTGCCCGCCAGGCACATCGAGCGATTCCGAGTACGCATCAGCAGTCCCACCACCACCAAGGCTTTTCAGCGAGCCCACCAAAAGGACACGCGGGCCACGTGTCCTTCCCGGAACCCCGCGGCTCCCGTGCGCGATCGCCATCACCTCTTGGATTCTGATCGCGATGACGATTTCCGCTGCCCCAGAACAAGGCGCCAGCGCAATCGCGGAAATTCGGTCCGTCCTTCGCGTCCAACAGGACGCCTGGAACCATGGCGACATTGATGGATTCATGAAAGGCTACGCCCGCTCGCGATCGACAACTTTTGTTTCAGAAGACACAGTAAAACGCGGATGGGAAACGGTGCGCGACCGTTATCGGAAAAAATATTCCGATCGGGCGAAGATGGGGGTCCTGACTTTTTCCGATCTCGAGATCGTGCCGCTCTCGCCAGATTCGGCCATGGCGCTTGGACGTTGGAAATTACAACGGGCAAACGATCGGCCGCATGGGCGATTTACCCTCATCTTCCGACGCTTGCCGGAAGGGTGGCGGATTGTGCATGATCACACATCGGCTGCTGCGCCGCCGAAGTAAACCGCAAAAAAGCGTTACAAACGTTGCAAAGGTTCAGCCCTTGTAACCTTGTAACGTTTGTAACTCTTTTAACCTGTTCAGCAGCTTCTCGTGGATGTTATCGAACCCGCCATTGCTAAAAACCACCACCACGTCTTTCGCTCTCAGCATCGGAACGATTCTATCCACAATCGCCGCGGCGTTCTTTTCGTAAAACGCAGGGCGGCCCGCTTTGGCGATCGCATCCACAACGGCCTTCGGATTCAATCGCTCCTTTTCGGGGATCTGCTCCAGCTTGGCGACCTGCGCGATCAAGACTCCATCGGCCGATTTTAGCGCGTCAGGAAGCTGCTGTTGAAAAACGGCGCGGCGCGTCGTGTTCGAGCGCGGCTCGAAGACAGCCCACAGCCGGTGGCTGCGATATCGCTGACGAAGCGCTTGCAGCGTGTAGGCGATTGCCGTTGGATGATGACCGAAATCGTCAATCACTTTTACGCCGCGCACTTCACCACGGAGCTCCTGCCGCCGGGCGATACCGGCAAAACTTTTGAACGCATTATCGATCTTCGTCTTCGGCACATCGTAGAATCGCGCCGCTATCGCCGCCATCGCCGCGTTGCGTACATTGAACTCGCCGATCAACGGGACCTCGAAAACGTCCTCGCCCAGCTTGAACCTTGAGCTTCCAGCCGAGTAGGCGACGTCTCGAATTCGCTGGGCGCAGTTCTTTGAGAAGCCGACTTCAATCATTGGCGCCAGGCAATCCCTTGCGACTTCCACGCAATTAGGATCGTCGCCATTGAGCAGCACCATTCCATTTTGAGGGACGATATTAAGCAAACGCCGGAAACTAAGCTTAATTTCATCGAGGTTGTTGAAGATGTCGGCGTGATCGAATTCGATGTTATTGACGATCAGTAATTCCGGCAGGTAATGAATGAATTTCGAGCGCTTGTCGAAAAAAGCTGAGTCGTACTCGTCGCCTTCAATCACAAAATATTTCGAATCGTTTAAACGCGCGCCTTGTCCAAAATTTGTCGGGAGCCCCCCGATGAGATAACCGGGTTTGCGCCCGGCCTTTTCCATGATCCAGGCGAGCAGCGCCGTCGTGGTTGTTTTGCCATGCGTGCCGGTGACAACCAGATTGTGCCGGCCGCGTAGAAAATAATTTCTCAATACTTCCGGCAACGAAAGATAAAGGAGTTTTCGACTGAGCACTGCTTCCACTTCGGGATTGCCGCGCTTCATCGCATTGCCGATCACCACGACGTCGGCGCCTAGAGGAATATTTTCGGCGCGATAACCTTCCTTCAGCGCGATCCCCTTTTTTTCCAGGAAAATCGACATCGGGGGATACACGTTTTCGTCAGAACCAGTCACTTTGAAGCCGCGCTCTTGCAGTGCCGCAGCGATCGAGCCCATGGCGGTCCCGCAAATCCCGAGAAAATGAAAACTTCGCGGCGCGTCCCTCACGCTCATTCTCTACGCTGTACCAGTAGAAAAAGAAACCACGGATCACGCGGATTTCACCGGATATGGCGAGATCAGCCCGCGAATTTCTAATTCGTGCGTCCAAATCCATATCATCCCGAGCGGAGCGAGGGACCTCACAATCGAAGCTAACACGGTCGATTTAGTGAATGGGACCAATCACTCTTGGTGTGAGACCCTTCACTCCTTCAGGATTACGCCACGAATGTCCGATGGTGACACCAGGCAAGACGAACGAATACCTTCGTCGCTATCCGTGTCATCCGTGGTTCATTACTTCTTCTTGAACACTTCCACCGCATCCCAGGCTTCGTCCGGCGGTTGTTGCTCGTATTCGAGCGCGCGATCGAGATACATTTTGGCAAGAAAATCGTCCGGATAAAATTCGAGGAAACGTGAGAATAAAATCTTCGCATCAGTGAAATCGCGCGCCCGAAATTTCTCCAATCCCTCTTCATAAGACTCGAGCCACTTCAGAAATTCTGGATCAACATCTTCATTGCGTGGCCCGATGAACGTAAAAATGTCCACCGGCTTCGTTTTTCCTTTTACTTGCACGCGGGCCACCGAGCGCAGATGAAATTCGTCCCGCACCAGCTCGGCCGCTGTCGCGCCGATTAAAATATCGAGACCGTAAATTCGAGTGAGCCCTTCGAGTCTCGACGCAAGATTAACCGAGTCGCCAATGACAGTGGGATCCATGCGCTCCTGCGACCCAATATTGCCGACGATCACTTCACCGTGATTGATGCCGATCCCCATGCCCAGCCCCATTCGGCCTTCGCCACGCCACTTTTCATTGAGCTGCTGCAGCTCGCGTCGCATTCCCAGCGCTGCGCGCGCGCAGTTTTTGGCGTCTTGCGCCACGCCAAAGCTGCGCACGTTTCCCCACACGGCCATGATCGCATCACCAATGAATTTATCGAGTGTGCCGCCGTTGTTAAATACGACCGATGTCATGCGGCTAAGGTATTCATTAAGATGGACTACCAATGCTTCGGGATCGGCTTTTTCGGACAACGTGGTGAAACCAATCAGGTCTGAGAACAGGATCGTCACGGGCACGCGCGCGCCGCGGAGCGTACTGTAGTAACTGTCCGGATTTTCCAGAACTTCCTTGACCAGATTCTTCGAGACGTAGCGTTCGAGCGTACGTCGCGTGCGCAGTTTCTCCAGCCGTTCCAGGGCGTATTCGAAGCCGAGTGAAAATAATCCGCTTAACAACAGAGCGGAGAGAACCGGAACGGTGAGAAGCAGCAGCCCCGATTTATCGTAGAAGAATCGCGCCGCGCCAAGGTACACCACGGCAATTGCAATGAGGGCGCCGAGGCAAAACAGCGGCCGGCGCAGAAAAGCAACAAGGAACCACGCGATCACTCCGGCTCCGCCGACAAGCGCCAGCCCGATTTTTTCCGGCGTCGCGCGCAGAAATTCATGGTGAAGCGCCGCGGCCATCGCCTGTAAATGAAGCGCCGGCCCCGGTGTCATTGGGCTCATTGGCGTATCGGCCAGGTCATGTAAAACCTGCGCAGAGAGTCCCACCATTACGATCTTGTCCTTGAAAAACATGCCGTCGGCATAGTTGGCATGCCAAAATTTCAGATCGAAAACTTCGTAGAGCGGGCGTGGCTCGAATGCGTCGAGCGCGGTAAAGCGAATCATATGGCCACGAAAATCATTCGGCACATCGCTCCCGTGACCCATCTTCGTGACAGCACGCGCGGACAGCGATTCGTAGATTTCCTCGCTCGGATGCGGCGGCAGCCCGGCGAGCTGGCGATTTGTCACGCGATAAGTCACAGCGCGGACTTTTTCGTCGATAGGATCTGGCCAGAAGTTCGCGAACCCGACGCGATCATCCAGCAGTTGCGGGGGCGGAATGAGCGTATTGTTTGGGGTAGTGGCCTGCGCGGCATTTTCCATATCGAAATTGGCGGCGAGCACGACTTTGTCGCGATAACGATCGAGTGCGGCGTGAAATGCCGGATCGCCATCGTTCAGGGGGTTGAAAAGCACGTCGAACACGACGAGGCGCGCCCCCGCCGCGAACAATCGATCGAGCAGAAGGGCCCAGACTTCACGTGACCACGGGAATGGCCGCTCGGTCATCAGTTGAAACGCGCGGTTGTTCGCGACTTCTTCCGGCGCCAGCGGCGGCAATTGCAATGTGCTCTGATCGAGCCCGAGAAAAACAAAATCCTTGGGCGCCGTCGTTTTTCGGCCCTCGCGCCGGAGCAAATCCTGGAAGCTCTGTTCGCCGCGCCACGCAATCGAGAGAAACGGCGTTGCTGGAAAAAAATGGCCGACAAAAATCAGGCCCGTCCAAAACACGCAAATGGACACCAGAATGAACAGCCGATAACGACCAAGCCAATGCACGCGCGCATTATACCAGACGCGGGCGTTCGTGCATGTGGCATTCGGCGTGACAATCAAATCCCGCCAATCAAACCGGCGGTCATCCCGAGGCCGCCGCGGCGACCAAGGGGGATGACACTTGAGCTTGGAGCTTTGGATTTGCGGGACTTTGCCAAAAGCAGTTGTCATTATCGAGTTGCTACTTATCTTGCCCGCTCGACGCTTCCGCGTCGTGACGATCTGCGCATCTGGTCCCGCGCAGCGGGGCCGCATCAGCGAGTGAGGTCGCGAAGATCGGCAATGGAACAACAGCTCGCTGAACGAGGAGTTCCGAAGCGATTCGGGACAAAACACAATGCCAAGAGCCACCAACGCCCCGGCCAGCCGAGCACGGCGCAAACGAGTTTTAAAAAAAGCGAAGGGTTACCGCGGACGCCGTTCGAAACTTTTCCGCTACGCAAAAGACGCGACGATGAAAGCCCAATAC